>CAYWBX010000690.1:0-2349 GCA_964456015.1 uncultured Hyphomicrobiaceae bacterium
ATCAAGCATTGGGGCGACACGGAGGAAGCGAAAAGGTTTATCCTGGAAGCCATGGCGCGCGCGCGGTCGTGAGGTCGCGGGCGCAGCTTGCAGGTTTGAAACGAGGGAGTGGCAGCCATGGCGGACATGAAGCTTGGCATCATGGGCGCGGCGGGACGCATGGGGCGTGAGCTCGTGCGCGCGATCGACACGATCGAGGGCTGCGTCGTTGCGGGCGCAGTCGAGCCGAAGGGCTCGCCTGCCATCGGTCAGGACGCGGGGCTGCTGGCGGGCATCGGGAGCCTCGGCGTCAAGGTCACGGACGACCCGCTCGAGGTCGTGGCCAGGGTCGATGGCATCCTCGATTTCACGATTCCGAAGGCGACAGTCGAATTCGCCGGGCTCGCGGCCAATGCGCGGATCGTCCACGTCATCGGAACGACGGGGACTTCGGAGGAGGACGACGCCCGGATCAGGGCGGCCGCCCGACATGCGACCATCGTTCGGGCCGGGAACATGAGCCTTGGCGTGAATCTGCTCGTGGCGGTCACGCGCAGGATCGCGGAGGCGCTCGACGAGGACTTCGACATCGAAGTGCTCGAGATGCATCACAAGCACAAGATCGATGCGCCGTCCGGGACGGCCCTGATGCTCGGGCAAGCGGCCGCCGAAGGGCGCAAGGTCTCGCTCAAGGAGCGCAGCGTTCGCGTGCGCGACGGGCACACGGGTGCGCGCCGGCGCGGCGACATCGGGTTTGCGACGCTGCGCGGCGGCAATGTCGTCGGCGAGCACAGCGTGATCTTCGCGGCCGACGGCGAGCGTGTCATCGTCTCGCACATCGCAACGGACCGGGGAATCTTCGCGCGCGGTGCGGTCAAGGCTGCGCTTTGGGGCAGGGGCAAAGGGCCCGGACTGTTCTCGATGTCCGACGTGCTCGGCCTTTGAGGCCGACGGACAGAGGCTCCCGCTCCAGAAAGCCCCGGGGGGCCTTGCCGAGCGCTTGCGATCCCATGAGCCGACGAAGCGGGCGTGAGCGGACCCTCCTGCGCCGCGACGGTGTGGAAGCGACCCCCGGTCCCGACGCGCGCCGGCGCCGGCGGGGCCTTCTTGCGACGACGCTTGATCTTGCCTATCACCGGCGTGCCCACTAAGCGCTGACGAAAAAGGCCGTCGCCGGTTTTCCTCGCCACTGAGGCTTGGCGCCTTGGAGAGTTGAAAATGAACAATGTTTTGGTTCTCGTCCGGCATGGCGAGAGCGAATGGAACCGGCTCAATCTGTTCACGGGCTGGAAGGACCCGGATCTTACCGAGAAGGGGATCGCGGAGGCGCAGAAGGGCGCCCGGCTTCTCAAGGCGGAAGGCATCCGTTTCGACATCGCCTTCACGAGCGTTCTCAGGCGTGCGCAGCACACGCTGGACATCATCCTCAAGGGGCTCTGCCAGCAGGGCCTCGAGGTCGTCCGCGACCAGCGGCTCAACGAGCGCGATTACGGCGACCTCTCGGGACTGAACAAGGACGATGCGAGGAAGCGCTGGGGGGCGGAGCAGGTCCACATCTGGCGGCGCAGCTACGATGTGCCGCCGCCCGGCGGCGAAAGCCTCAAGGATACCGCGGCGCGGGTCCTGCCCTATTACAGAGAGCGCATCTGGCCCGAGCTCAAGGCGGGCCGCAACGTCATCGTCGCGGCGCACGGCAACTCGCTGCGCGCGCTCATCATGCAGCTTGAGGGGCTTACCGGCGAGGAAATCATCAAGCGCGAGTTGGCCACCGGCGTTCCCATGATCTACCGGCTCAACGAGGACGGGACGGTTCAATCGCGCAAGGACCTTGTCGATTAGTGCCGGCGCAACGATCGGGCGGGAGGACAGGCGGCAGCGCAGGGAGTGTGGCGCAACGGCGCCTCGGGGGGTCAGTGTAGCGGTCCGTTCGCGAGGGGATTGCAATGGCGTTGACGGAAATCCCGGAGCAGAAGCCTGCCGACGATGCGCGCTCGCGATGGATCGGCATCTACGTCGGGGTGCTGGCGGCGCTCCTTGCCATCTGCACCATGGGCGGCGGCAACTCGACCAAGGACGCGACGCGCGCCAACATCGATGCCACAAACACCTGGAGCTTCTTTCAGGCGAAGAACATCCGCCGCACAGTCTACAGCGTCGCCGCGGACGACCTTGACCTGCTGCTCAAGGCCAATCCCGGCATTCCGAGCGAAGCGCGGCAGGCGATCGAGGAGAAGATCAGGACCTACCGCGCGGACGTTGCGCGCTACACCAGCGATAAGAAGACGAACGAAGGGCTCGACGAACTGTTCGCGCGCGCCGAGGCGATCGAGGCGGAACGGGATCTGGCCTTGCGGCGCGATCCCTATTTCG
>CAYWBX010000691.1:0-2349 GCA_964456015.1 uncultured Hyphomicrobiaceae bacterium
CCAATGAAGGCGCGCGTCAGGTAACCGGATACGCCGAGCGACGGCGCGCTTGCGACATTCGGCGAAGACGCTGTGCCGGGTGTATCGGTCATGGCCGCACCAGCCTGTCGCCGGACTTCAGGCCGGCCAGCGCCTCAACGAGACGCCCTTGCGCCGTCTCGGCCGGAGAGACCTGCCCCAACTGCACGACGACGTCGATCGGACGGTCGTCGGCCAGGAGGCGCACGTAATCGAGGCCGAAGCGTTTGAACGTGAGCTCTTCGGGCACGAGCACGGACGTGCGCTTGCCGGCGGAGATCCAGGTGAGCGTTCGCTCACCGACGAAATAGTCGCCGAGACCGCCCACTTCGGCGTCGGCGACGACACGGCCGTTCTGGATTTCCGGATAGACTTGGACGATGCGCCCCTCCGCGATGGCCTGCTGGTCCGGCGCGAGGCCGCGCTGCCCCACCTTGAGCACGTCCCCGACCTTCATGAAGCGGGCGTGCCGTTCCGGCACCTCGAGGCGGAGGAGATACTCGTTGGCCGCGATGGTCGCGATGCTTTCGCCTTGCAGGACGACGCTGCCTTCCGTCACCGGCACGCGGATGACGCGGCCGACGGACGGCGCCAGCACCTGACCTTCCTCCGCCTGGCGTTCGATGACGGCTCGCTCCGAGCGGGCCGCGGCCAGCTCGTTTGCCGCGACGTCGAACGCGGTCTTTGCCTGATCGAGACGGGACTGCGGAACGACCCCGCGCCGCTGCAGCTCGGTCGTCCGCTCGAGGTCCGCCTTGGCATTGGCGAGGCGCGATTCGAGGGCGACGATCTGTGCATCCGACGCTTTGATGCGCAATGCGAGTTTGGGGTCGGCCACGACGCCCAGCACCTGTCCGGCCTCGACATGAGCGCCCTCAGCAACGTTCAAGGTGACGACCGTTCCCGGCGTGCGCACTCGGGCTTCGACGACTTTCTTGCTTCGAACCGTGGCCAGGACGGCCTTAAGATCCTCGACCTGTTGCTCTCTTACGGTGTAGGCGACCGTCGGCGACGCTGGGCCAGCAGCCTGCGACTTGCGGCCGTCCTCCTTCTCCCCGCAGCCCGATGTCAGAGCCGCAATCGCCAGTCCTGCGGCCATGGCGACCGATCGCATCCGAAACATGATGTTCCCCGTTTGAGGCGGTCTTTATATTCATTATATCTAAATTAGCTATCTTGAATGTTCAAGCGCTTTCATTCCGTCTTCGCAAGGTCGCACGCCGACGGCTCCTTCGCCACCTGGCGGGATTGTGGGCGCGCCCAAGCGCGCTGCAACCCGACGGAGGATTTCCGCGCACGCCGGCAACCGTCGTTGATCTTGATCAGCAGGAGCAGTCGTAGCGCATGGCTAACAATGTTGGGAGAAGGTGATGGGAACGGCATCGGCCCGCGCGCAGGTTCGTATTGAGCGCAGCCACGAGACGAGCCCCGGGGCGCCGGTGATATTCCATCGTGGTCCTGACGCCTGCCCATCCGAGACCTGGAGAGTGCCATGACGATCGATCGTCTTGTCCTTGCTTTTGCAGGATGCATGGTTCTGCTGTCCCTTGCCCTCGCTTACCTGCACAGTCCCTACTGGCTGTGGCTGACCGCCTTTGTTGGCGCCAACCTTTTGCAGTCGGCATTTACGGGGTTCTGTCCGCTCGCCAAGCTCCTGCGTGCGATCGGGATCGAGCCAGGAAAGGCCTTCGATTGAGCAGGCGGCGGTTCCGACTGATGTCGTCCGACCTCGATCGGCGCGGAGAACTCGCGGCGGCGGCCGGGCAATTCCCTGATGAGGATCCATGAGCGAAGATCATTCGGGAGCGCACGCCGGCCGGCCGCCTGGCCGGCGGCCACGGGGCCTCCCAGTGCCTGTCCTGGTCGCCGGCTTTGTCCTTCTCGCACTGCTGCCCATGATCGCCGCGGTGGCGAGCGGGGTGGCGCCCGCCGCGCGGGCCTCGGAGATCGGCAGTGCGCTCGGAATGCTGGCGGGAGCGGTGCTTCTGCTCCAGTTCGTCTCGTCGGGGCGCTTCGAAGCCCTTTCGGGCCGCATCGGCATCGATCGCACCATGGGATTTCATCGAATCGCCGCGATGCTCGCGCTTGCTGCGGCCCTCCTGCATCCCCTCGCCTATGTAGCGCCGACGCTGCTTGCCGATCCGCAAGCGGGCCTTCATCGGATCGGCAACATGCTCGCCAGCGGCCGCCTGCGCAGCGGCGTGCTGGCCCTGGCACTCCTCGCGTTTGTCACGATGTTCGCTCTCTGGCGCCCAAGGCTGCCCGTTCGTTACGAGTTCTGGCGCGTCTTGCACGGGCCGGCCGCGGTGGCGACGGGGGCGCTCATGCTGC
>CAYWBX010000692.1:0-1618 GCA_964456015.1 uncultured Hyphomicrobiaceae bacterium
TCGATGGTCTCGTCGGCGACGAGACCGTCCGCGCCATTCGAGAGTTCGAGATGGATTCCGGCCTGGTTCCCACCGGGCGCATCTCAGCGCCGCTAATCCTGCGACTTGCACGCTCGACGAGCAGCCCGCGCAATGCTGTGCGCTGAGGCCGGCAGGCTATGGCCGCTGCGACCCGTGCCCACTAAATAGCGGACATGCGTCTGAAGTCGGAAATCTGGGTGAAGGCCTATATCCGCCGGTGCCATGCGGCGGGCGCATTTGCCGCCGTCGTCGCTCGCGGGGATGCGGATGCAGGCGTCATTCTGGTCAAAGTGGCCCATCTCGACGGGACGGCCGATCTCTTCGCACCGGCACCCGCCGGCTACGCATCCGATGACGGCGAGCGGCGCTGGGTCGAAGTCGCGCACCGCATTCCTGAACGCGACGCGGACGCGCGCATTGCCACCGAGCGTCGCCTCGACAGCGACACCTGGATCATCGAAGTCGAGGACCGGCAAGGTCGCAATTTTCTCGAGAATTGGCTTGCGGACGGTTGACCGCTCGCGCGGGTACCTCGACGGGAAAGGCCTTGAGTTGCTCGATGGCAACGCTGTGGCCAAAGTCGCAAATTGCCAACGAATTATTAACACCTTGTCGGTCGAATTGCGGCATGGAGCGGATCGTGCCGCTGTCAGATGATTCGCTCAAGACGCGGTGCCGACGCAATCCCGTTGCCGAGGGGTGCCATGGCGAAGATCCTCGAGTTTCGTCTTTCGAAGCTCAACCAGAACGCCTGCGACGTCGCCAGCAACCGCACGCCGCTCCGCCGAGAAGCCGAGATCGTGATCTTTCCGGGCGTGCGCTATGAGCGCTGGCCGGACGATGGCGGGCCGGCGGCACGCAAACCCGCTATCGAGCGGGACGTGCTCCAATTCGCCGACTGATGCGGCGGGTTCAACCGACCCGTTGCGTGCCGCAGCGGGCGCGCTGAAGATAGGCCTCGGTTTCCGACTGATAGGCGCGCCCCCTTAGCGGCGCTCTGACCACCATGAGCCCCTGGGGTTGGGGAACCGCGATCTGCGAGCCTGCGGCCTCGATGGGCCGCCCGACATGGAAAAGTCCGAGAAATCGCTCGGATTGCAGCACAAGCTGGAACTTCACGTCCGACTGAACGAGTTCCTGCGCAGGAACAATGTAAAAATTGTCGCCGTTCATCGTATAGAGACTGAGCGACCAGCCTTTTTCTGGCAGCACCGCACTGATGTTGACGGGACCGTCCGAGACGTCGTACCGGCAGACGGCGAGCCGCATATCCGGGCTTGTGAAAGGCAGGAGCTGCGTCTCGGCTGTCGCCGGCGGCAGCACGCGCATGCGATTGACGGGAAGCGCTCCGGCGATGCGGGCGATGCCGCTGCCGCTCGCGAAGTTCGGCACGATGAGCGTCGCGGCGATGTGAATGATGCCGCCGCACACCAGCGCCAGCAGCGCGGTCTGCCAGCTCAGTTTCCGCATCCAGGCGCGAGCTACCGGCATCCGATCCTCCTGATCGGCGGCAGCTCGGGTCCCGTTGCGCTGCTGGCGCCGGCGGCTTTCGGCTCCTCGAGAACCAACACCAACGTGAAGCGACCGGCCCCTCCGA
>CAYWBX010000692.1:1628-2347 GCA_964456015.1 uncultured Hyphomicrobiaceae bacterium
GCGCGCGAGACGGATGTCGAGCCGGCCACTGGGGGGGCGCATGATGGTGGCGCTATTGAAGGAATGCCGGTCGGCCGGATTGGCGATCAGGCCGCCCTTCTCGTTAAAGACCGCAAGGCTCCAGAACCCGGCCTGCGGCTCTTCTCCCTCGATGATGTAGTCGCACGAGGAATGCAGCTTCTGGCCGTCGCTATCGGTCGTTGCATGGTACGTAAGGGCGACAGTTGTCGACACGGGAAGCATACCCAGGCGCAGAAAGTGCGCGCGCGTGTAGGGATCGGCGTCATCGCGTCCGGCGGCGCTCCAGGCGATCCAAGGACCCGACCGTTGCGTGGTCAGCTTGGTGCCGTGCTCGATCATGTACCAAGACGTACCGAGGCCGCCGACAACCGCGATGCCGAGAAACAGGAGCATATTGGCGATCAAGCGAACCCTCCCGATCTCCCGACCGTCATTGCACCGCCCGCGACGGAATGCGCTGCCGGGCGGGCTGCTCGCCCGACGGGCCGCGCGCGGCGGCAGCGGCCGATGTCGCCCCGCTCGGGGCAGCATCGACACGCCGGCGCTCGCTCTTGCTCGGCGGGACAGGCTGCGGCGCGACAGGCGGCGTTACCTGTGGCGGCGGCCGCTGAGCGGGCGTTGGAGCCGTGGTCGCCTCCGGTTCGCCGGCCGGCGCTCTTGCCGGCGCAGGGGGGGCTGCAGGCTGCGGCTCATCGACA
>CAYWBX010000693.1:0-2325 GCA_964456015.1 uncultured Hyphomicrobiaceae bacterium
GCCGGTACTCGAACTTGTCCACCGCCTTCATCAGGCCGATGTTGCCCTCCTGGATCAGGTCGAGGAACTGCAGCCCGCGATTGGTGTATTTCTTGGCGATCGAGATGACCAGGCGCAGGTTGGCCTCGACCATCTCCTTCTTCGCCTGGTTGGCCTCCCGCTCGCCCTCGCGCACGGTGGCGCAGATGCGCTTGAACTCGCCGAGCGGCAGGCCGGCCTCGGTCGCCAGGCCGGCGATGTCCTGGCGGATCAGCTTGACCTCCTTGACGCCGTCCTTGGCGAAGCGCGCCCAGCCCTTGCCCTTGAGCCGCGCCACGCGGCGCAGCCAGTTCGGGTCGAGCTCGTGGCCGACATAGTGCTTGAGGAACTCCTCGCGCGCCACCTTGTGGCTCTCGGCCAGGCGCAGCAGCCGGCCCTCGAAGGCGATCAGGCGCTTGTTCAGGCCGTAGAGCTGCCCCACCATCGCCTCGATGCGGGCGTTGTTGAGGTGGATCGACTCCATCAGCTCGACCATCTCCTGCTTGAGCTTCTGGTAGCGCTTCTCCGCCGCCGGCAGGATCGGCTCGTGCGCCAGCGCCGCCTCGAGGCGGGATTCCTGCATCTTGCGCAGCTTCTTGTAATGCTTGGCGATGGCGTCGAAGGTCTCGAGCACCTGCGGCTTGAGCTGCGCCTCCATCGCGGCCAGCGAGAGACTGGCCTCGTAGTCGTCCTCGTCGCCGCCGTCGCCGCCGTCGGGCGCCGCCGGGGCGGGGGCGGGGTCGGCTTCGGCGTCGTCGCCCGCGCCCGCCGCGCCGTCCGCGCCGGCCTCGTCGCCGATGCCGGGGCCTGCGGCCGCGCCGCCGCCGCTGCCCGGCCCGCCGCCCATCGTCGCCTCGAGGTCGACGGCGTCGCGCAGCAGCATCTTGCCCTCGAGCAGATCGTCGCGCCAGCCGATGATCGCCTGGATCGTCATCGGGCTCTCGCAGATCGCGCCGATCATCTTCTCGCGGCCGGCCTCGATGCGCTTGGCGATGGCGATCTCGCCCTCGCGCGAGAGCAGCTCGACCGAGCCCATCTCGCGCAGGTACATGCGTACCGGGTCGTCGGTGCGCTCGAGCTCGGTCTCGCGCGCCGGCGCGGCGGCGCCTTCGCTTTCGCTTTCCTCTTCCTCGGCCTCGCGCGCCGCCTGGGCCTCGGCGGGCTCCTCGTTCTCCTCGCTCTCGACGACGGTGATGCCCATCTCCGAGAGCAGGGTCATGGTGTCCTCGATCTGCTCCGAGGACATCTGGTCGGGCGGCAGCACGGCATTGAGCTCGTCATAGGTGACGTAGCCGCGCTCCTTGGCGCGGGCCAGCATCTTCTTGACCGCCGCGAGCGACGAATCGAGCAGCGGCCGATCCGTGGTCTCCTCGGTCTTCTCGACGGTCTCGGCGCTTTCCGCCGCTTGCTGCTTGGCCATGTTCCAACCTCGAAATCGTTGCCCGGCACCCGCCCGAGGCGGCGGCCGGAAAAGCCTGAAAAACGGTCACGCGCCGCGGCCGCGCCGCGACGCTTCGTCAACTCTGCCGAACGGGATCCGCTTCGACGCCCTCGCCCGCCTCGTCCAGGCGCTTCAGGCCCTTCAGGCGGTTCAGGCTGTCCTCGGACCAGTCCTTGGCCAGGACCGCCCCCGCGTCGGCCACCTCGCCCTTCAGTCCGCGCCGGCGCTGGCGGGCAAGCGTATGCATCCACCCCGCCTCCGCCTCGGCGAGCGAGGCGTCGGGTCGGGCGAAGCTTTCCAAATGCTTAACGTCCGAACCGACCAGCTGTTCGACCAATTCGGCAAACCCGTGCTCGCAGAGGTGGCGCCGGAGCGCCGCGGAGTCAAGGCCTGGCGCGCGGGAGGTTTCATGTAGAATCGCTCCCCTCAGGCTGTCAAGGTCGCGGCTTTCCAGCTCGATTCCGGCCAGGTCCTCGGCATGCCGGGCGGCCAGATCGGGATGCTGCAGTGCGACAGCGAGAAGCAGGCGCTCGCGCCGCGCGGCGGGCGGCGGGGGCGGCACAGCGGGCCCGGCGGGACGCGCGCCCCGCTGCGGCGGCCGGCCACCCCCGGGGCGCGGCGCGGGCGCGAACGCCTGGCGGAGCCGCTCCTGGAAATGGCGGCGGTAATAGCCCTGCACCGTCGTGTCGCGCATCGCCCCGACGAGGTCCATCAGCGCCTTCTCCATCGCCGCCCGGCGCTCCGGCGTATCGAGCGGCCGCCCCTCGGCCTGCATGCGCCAGAGCATCTCGGCGAGCGGCACCGCCGCCTCGAGCACCGCGGCCATGGCGGCGGCGCCGCCGCCGCGCACGAGGTCGTCGGGGTCC
>CAYWBX010000694.1:0-212 GCA_964456015.1 uncultured Hyphomicrobiaceae bacterium
AGTGCCGCCGCAGAGACCTGCAGGAAGCGCGTCGGATTGGCGAACCGTTGGGTGAGCGTCGGCATCGGCTACAATCTAGGCCGTTGCGCCGTCCATGCAACGCGGCTATTCGGCCGCCGCCGGGCTGGCGCCGCGTCGCAGCCGGGCATCACCGGCTCATTGCGGTGCGGGCTGATCGCCGAAACCGATGACGGATCGCATCGCAATTCCGA
>CAYWBX010000694.1:222-1681 GCA_964456015.1 uncultured Hyphomicrobiaceae bacterium
GGCGATCGACAGCGCGCCGCTCGCCAGCATCACGCCGGCCCCGAGCCACGGGCTCGGCGTGCCGGCGCCCTCGGCGGTGATGAGGGCGTTGACCACGAGCACCGTCCGGGCGACGTCGGCCGCCGCCACCAGCAGCAGGGGAGTGATCCTTCGCATGGCCGCCACTCTAACCGGCCGGACCGGCCGGCGTCACTCGCCGGTTGGCGCGGGGGCCGGCCAATTTTCACCAGACGTTAACGCCCTCATCGAGCGGGCCAATTGCATGGCCCACGTTTTGGTCTTAAAGGTTGCCGCTTGTGGCAGCCGGGCTCGATGCCGGCTCAGGGGACCTGTTCAGCCGGGGGAGTGCGACGCTCGGGACGCCACCGTCCCGACCGGCTAGGATGCGCCCCGCAGGAGACAACTGCCAGGGACGAAACGCCAGATGCAGGCAAGCGAAATCGCAGCGCGGGCCAGGGGCCGCACGGCCCCGACTGACATCACGAACCCGAAGTACTTTCACAAGGTGGTCGATTGTCAGTGGGCATGCCCGACGCACACGCCGGTGCCCGAATACATCCGGCTGATTGCGCAGGGCCGCTACGCCGCCGCCTACATGCTGAACTGGGAATCGAACGTCTTCCCCGGCATCCTGGGGCGCGTCTGCGATCGTCCCTGCGAGCCGGCCTGCCGCCGCGGCCGCATCCAGACCAGCGATGAGGCGAACGCCAAGGACCCCACGCAGAAGAACGCCGAGCCGGTCGCCATCTGCCGCCTGAAGCGCGTGGCCGCCGATTATAAGGGCGAGATCGACGCCTTTCTTCCAGACATTCCACGCGTAAAGAACGGCAAGCGCGTTGCGCTGCTCGGCGCCGGTCCGGCGTCCCTCACCGTCGCGCGCGACCTCATGCCGCTCGGCTATCATTGCGTTCTCTACGAGAAGGACCCCAAGGGCGGCGGGCTCATGCGCACCAACATCCCGTCGTTCCGTCTGCCCGTCGAGGTGCTCGACGAGGAGGTCGATCGCATCCTCGCCTTCGGCGTCGAGACGCGCTTCGGGAAGGCCGGCACGGTGACGAGCCTCAAGGCCGTCATCGACGAGGGCTACGACGCCATCTTCGTTGGCACGGGTGCGCCCAAGGGCAAGGATCTGGACATCCCTGGCCGCCGCGAGGCTGCCGCCAACATCCACATCGGCATCGACTTTCTGACTTCCGTCGCCTTCGGCCACATCACCTCAATCGGGCGGCGCGTGGTCGTGATCGGCGGCGGCAATACGGCCATGGACTGCTGCCGCACCGCCCTGCGCCTCGGCGCCGAGGCGGTGACCGTCACGGTGCGCTCGCCGCGCAAGGTGATGAAGGCCTCGGAGTGGGAGATCAAGGACGCGATCTACGAGGGCGTGCCGATCCTCGACAACCATGCGCCCAAGGCCTTCGTACTCAAGGATGGCAGGCTTGCCGGCGTCACCTTCGAGAAG
>CAYWBX010000694.1:1691-2325 GCA_964456015.1 uncultured Hyphomicrobiaceae bacterium
TGCTGGCGGTCAAGTACGCGAAAGACCTTTCACTCGAGACGGGTGTCGACGCGAAAGGTCGGCCCATCCTGAAGCCGTCGGGCGAGCTCGTCACCATCGAGTGTGACGACGTCCTCATGGCCATCGGCCAGGACAACGCGTTTCCGTGGATCGAGCGCGACCTCGGGCTCGAGTTCAACGAGTGGAACATGCCGAAGGTCGATCGCAAGACCTTCATGTCCACGCGGCCCGGGATCTTCTTCGGCGGCGATGCCGCGTGGGGGCCGGAGAACATCATCTGGGCCGTCAGCCACGGCCATCAGGCCGCGATCTCGATCGACGCCTGGTGCCACGGCCGGCCCATCGACGATCGGCCCGGCCCCGGCACGACGCTCGTCTCCCAGAAGATGGGCATCCACGAGTGGTCCTATTCGAACAATTACAGCCCCGAAAAGCGCGTCCACGTCCCGCATGCCGACAAGCAGACCTCGCTGCGCAACCTGAAGATCGAGGTCGAGCTCGGCTATGACGACAAGCTCGCCGCCAAGGAAGTTGAGCGCTGCTTGAATTGCGACGTTCAGACCGTCTTCACGGCCAATTTGTGCATCGAGTGCGATGCCTGCATGGACATCTGCCCGGTCGACTGCATCAACTT
>CAYWBX010000695.1:0-2324 GCA_964456015.1 uncultured Hyphomicrobiaceae bacterium
TGCCGCGGCGCGTACCGCGGGGGTCCCATGACCTGGTTGACCGAGGACCCGACCGGCGTGGTCTGGTTTGCGGCCCTGCTGGCGGCGGGCGGGCTCGTGGCGGTTGGCCTGACGCGGCAGGGCAGATGGTTGGGCCTTGTGGGGGTCGCGGCGGCGCTGGCGATCATCGCGCTAGGCGTCGACGCCCTGGTGACCGCGCCACGCGAGCAGGTCGCGCTCACCCTGGAACGCCTTCGCGGGCAACTGGAAGCCGAGGACGCGGCGCTCCTCGACGGCTTCGACCTGGGCGACGTCGACGTCAAACCCTTGCAGGCCCAGGCCCGCGAGATCCTTGCCCGCATCGAGTTCGAGCGGGTCGTCATCCGCGACTTGGACATCAACCTCTCGGCCGATGCCGAGCGGGCCGAGGCCGCGTTCCTCGTGCTGATCGACTTTCAAGACCGCCGCGGCGAGATTCCGCAGCGGCGGTCGCCGCTCAAGCTGCGGGTCGAGTTTTGTCGCCGCGGCGAGCGGTGGCTCGTTGGCGCGTACGAGGTCCGCGACCTGCAGGGGCGGCATCTCATGGGCGGGTTGTCGAGGTAGACCGTGGCGCGGGTTAGAAGTTGCCGCCGTCCTGAATCCAGCTCTCGTAGATTCGCAGGTGGTCGTAGTTCTGACCGCCCACGGTGATCCGGCTGTTCAGGAAGCGGGCCCCCACGGTGATGTACGCCCCCATGGGCCGCACAAACACGGGGCCGCGCCGGCCGCCTTGGTCGCCAATCGGCACGCCGGTCGTGGGGACGTGGCTGTAGTAGGATCGCTGGAAGACCCAGCTTTGGGCCCGGGCCGGTGTGGCCGGCAGGGCCAGTGCCAGGGCCGTGAACCCAAGCATCGCGAGACAGGCGAGGGGAGCGCGTTTCATGGGCAGGGGAGCCGAACGGCAGGGAAGGGGAGTGCCCGGCCTCCGTGCCACTAGAGTCCATTGCAATCTCGGGCCGCCGCGGCGGCAAGCGAAATCCCCCGTGATTTGCGGGCAGCGGCTGCGTTACGTTCCGACCCTGCGGTGGGCGGAGGGAGCCGATTCCGTGCCCTGCGCGTCTTGACGGGCAGGCGGGGCGAATGCTCTGCCCCGGGGCGCTAGGTGGGCCGCGCCACCAAGGGCCAGCCCTGCATCGTCCCCAGGTCGGCGTGCCGTGTCAGATCAAAGTGCAGCGGGGTCAGCGTGATCTGTCCCCGGCGGAGCGCGGTCACGTCGTCGTCCCGTTCGCTCGGGGGCGGAGGCGGCTCGTTCGTCGCCCAATAGTACGCCCGACCCTTGGGGTCGAACCGCTTCTCGAACTCCTCTCCATAGCGGGCCACTCCCATGGGCACGACCCGGACCTCGCTCGGTTGCCCCAGCGCGGCCAGCGGGATGTTCAGGTTGAACAGATGCTGATCGGGCGCGCGGCGCGCGAGGACTTGCTCGATGATGCCACGGGCCAAGCGGGCCGCCGCGGGAAAGTCGGCGTGCTCGCTGAACTCAAGCGACACGGCCACGCTGGGGATGCCGAAGAACGCCCCCTCGATGGCCGCCGCGACCGTGCCCGAGTAAAGCACGTTGATTCCCGCGTTGAGGCCGCCATTGATCCCGCTGACCACCAGGTCGGGCCGGGCGTCGCACAGCTCGGCGACGCCGATCTTCACGCAGTCGGCCGGGCTCCCCTCGACGGACCAGCCGCGGCGCCGCTGGCCGTCGTATGCCTCGTGCACGATCAGCGGCGTGAGGAACGTGATGGAATGGCCCACGCCGCTCTGTTCCAGGTGAGGTGCAATCACCGTCACGTCGGCCACCTCGCGGAGCGCGTGCTCCATCGCCGCTAGACCCGGCGCGTGAATGCCGTCGTCGTTCGTCAGCAGGATGCGCACGGGGTCAGGTACCCGACTGGGGATGGGAGGCCGGGGCGGCAACTCGGAGACATTGACGTCATGGGGGCGAAGGGCCTATCCGGCGGGTCGGTCCGCGGCTGCCCTGCCGCCGTCGCGGTGGGCATGATAGTCGTCGCGCGGCGGAGGGCAAACGCCCCCGCCGGGGGCCGCTAGTGATGCCGCCCCCGGAGGCGTATAATCCCGGGCTTCCCCGTCGGCCGGCGGGCGCGTCCGCCAGGGTCGCGCTCGACGGGGCGGGCCCGTACTTTGCGACCGCCGTTGGGAAGACCTGCCGATGACCGCCGCCGCGACCGCCGTCAGTCCGCGACTCTCCGAAGAGAAAGTCCTGATCCTCGACTTCGGCTCGCAGTATGCCCAACTCATCGCCCGCCGCGTTCGCGAGCAGCAGGTCTACTGCGAGATTGTGCGGCACACGATCC
>CAYWBX010000696.1:0-2299 GCA_964456015.1 uncultured Hyphomicrobiaceae bacterium
TGATAAAGCGGGTCGCGCGGCCGCCGTCGCCGGGAAGCACGCCGCCTCGAGCCGGTTGCCGTCGGGATCGCGCACGAAGGCGGCGAAATAGTCCGTCATCGCCGCCTTGCGCGGGCCAGGGGGTCCATCATCGCGCCCCCCATGGGCCAGGGCCGCGGCATGAAATGCCCTGACCGCCTCCTCGGATCTGGCCCTGAGGCACACGTGCGCGCCGGTCGCTTCCGCAACCGGCGCCATTGTCGCGCGCAGATTGAGCCACAGCTCCGGATAGCGCTTGCCGTAGCCCATCGCGCCGCTGCGATCGACAAGGCGGGTGAGCCCCAGCGGCGCAAGCACGGCATCATAGAACTCTGTGCTTCGCGTCAGATCGCTGACACCGAGCGAGACGTGGTCAATCATCGTTCATCTCCCTTGCGTCAGGAAAGCTGCGCCCGGAGCGCCGCCGCCGCTGCCAGCGGGCCGATCACCATCGCGGCGAGCGAGATCGCGGCCAGCATGGCGAGCGACGGGGCTGCCCCGCCGGTCCCGAACGTTGCCGCGCTGACGGTCGAGATGCCGAAGATCAGCGTCGGCACGTAGAAGGGCAGCACCAGCAGCGCGACGAGCAGCCCGCCGCGGCGGCTTTGCAGCGTCAGGGCGGCGCCGATGCCGCCGAGAAAGCTCACCGCCGGCGTGCCGACGAGCATCGAGGCGACGACCACCGGCTGCAGCCCCCATTCGAGGTTGAGCAGCAGACCGAGCACGGGGCCAAGCAGAATGAGCGGCAGCGCGGTGGTCAGCCAGTGAGCCAGACACTTGGCCAGGGTGACGGCCTCGAGCGGCAATGGTGCGGTGGCGAGCACGTCGAGCGTCCCGTCCTCGAGGTCGGTCTCGAAGATGCGGGGAAGCGACAACAGCGCCGAGAGCAGCAGCGCGATCCACAGGACGCCGGGTGCAATGCGCTGCAAGAGGTTCAGGTCCGGTCCCAGGGCGAACGGCAGGAGCGAGACGACCACGACGTTGAACCCGAGGGCCGTCCCGACGGCGCTGCCCTCGCGCACCGCGAGGCGCAGGTCGCGGCGCAGGATTTCGAGGAATGCCATCATTCGGCAACCGCCTGCCGTTCGAGGCGCAACTCCCGGCACGATTTCAATCCGAGCGGGACGTGCGTCGCCGCGACGACGATGCCGTCTGTCGCCAGATGCTCCTCGATCATGCGAGCAAACGCCGCCGCGGCCTCCGCATCGAGTGAAACGGTCGGCTCGTCAAGCAGCCAGACCGGGCGGCGAACCGCGAGCAGGCGGGCCAGCGCCAGGCGGCGGCGCTGTCCCGCCGACAGATAGCCGGCCGGCACCTCGCCGAGATCGCCGAGACCGAGGCGGTCGAGCGCCTTCTCGAGCCGGCAACCGCGCGCAGCGGATGTCGACGCAGCTTTCGTCGCGAGGCACCGCTGCCAGAACGCGAGGTTTTCGCGCACGCTCAGGCGAGGTTTGATGGCGTTCTGGTGCCCCACGAAATGTATCCGCTCCGCCGGCGCGTCGCCGTCATGGGCGAGCGTGAGTGACACGCTTCCCTCCGTCGGCCGAATGAATCCCGCGAGCGTGCGCAACAGCGTCGTCTTGCCGGCGCCGTTCGGGCCGGTCAGCAGAAGGGCTTCGCCGCCCCGCACGACCAGCGAAAGGTCGCTGATGACGCGAAGACCGCCGCGGTCCACCGACAGGCGATCTGCTCTGAGCTCAGCCGCCGCCGTGCGGGTCACGCGAGCCCGCCCCGCGCATGCCGTCGCGAAAGCGCACCCGCAGACATCGGTTGACCGCATTTCGCGGCGGTGTTCGGCGCAAGCCCCGAGCCCGGAACCTGGGGCATGCCGCCGGTGTCTGCCCACCGGCGCGCGTCGCTGCATGGCGATGTCGCACTGAGGGCCATCACCCTGTCATCACGTCGCAATGGGTGGATCTGACGGCATTCATCGGGGACTTGCGCCTGATGTGATCTGGGTCACTGCCGAACGGGCCCGGCAGCGGCATTCTAGGCACCAACGGAGCCGATTTGAACAGAGGGGCGTGTGCCCGGCACCGCCCCGGCTCCCTTCCTCCCACCCCATCTCCGGTTGTCGGCCCGCGCCTTGCCACCATCGCTGAACAGGATGGCCGGCACGGACGTGCAGCGCCCGGCCGGGTGGCGGAGGCGTCCGATTGCGGGCGATCGCCCGCCCTCTTCCCGCACAGCCTCGAGGCCATCCGTCCGGCCGGCAGGGTTTGCCGCCGCCGCGCCCGCCTTGCGTCCGCCGGACGCAGCCTTCGCGCGCGCCCGAGGCTGG
>CAYWBX010000697.1:0-2286 GCA_964456015.1 uncultured Hyphomicrobiaceae bacterium
GAGCGACCAGGGCAAGGTGCGCAAGCGCCTCGAAGCCGAAGCGAAGGAATGCTTCTCCGCCGTTGCGCTTGTCGGAATGGCGGAATCGGTCTCACCGGCCGGACGCGAGAGCGCCGCGGGCATTCTCGAGATTCTTGCCGCCGCGCGAGGCGCTGCCACCCGCATCCAGCGGGAGCGCGAACGCCATGCAGCGGCGGTCATCGGCCGTTTTTCGGCCCGCCTGACGCCAGCCGATCAGGTGCGGACGGGCGTCCGGTCGGAGGGTTCCGAGGGCGGGAGCGCCACACCTGAGGTCCTGCAGGCGGCCGAGTAGCGGCGGGCTCGACGGTTCCGGGAACCTGACGCGCCCCAGTCGGTCATCCGGTGCGGCGATCGCGACGGAAAATCAATCATCGCATGCATTTTGCGAGCACGCCGGCGAGCCGCCGCAAGGCGTGCTGGAGCATTTCCTCTTCGAAGCCGGCGAATCCGAGAAGCAGGGCCTGTCGCCGGGCGCGCCCCGCGTAGTAGTCGGCAAGCGGCGCGACGCTTATTCCCGCAGCCTGTGCGCGGTGTGCGACCGCTCGGTCGTCCGCACGCCCGGCAAGTGCCGGTGCGAGGTCGGCGACGACGTGCATCCCGGCGGCTGTCGGCCGCACATCGAGCAGGTCCCTGTACCGCTCCGCCTCCGCGACCAACGCCGCCATGCGCCGGGCATAGATGCGCCGCGTCCGGCGGATGTGCGTGGCATACTCCCCGCTCGCAATCAGCGCCGCAACCGCCGGCTGCGCGACGAGGGATGCGGTGGCGCCGCGGCGGCGGATGTGATCATGAACCGGCGCCACCAGCCGTTCGGGCAGAACGATGAAGCCGAGCCGCAGCGTTGGCGAGAGCACTTTCGAGAAGCTGCCGAGATAGATGGTGCGACCGGCCGAGTCGAGGCTCGAGAGCGCAGGCAGTGGGGCGCCCTCGTAGCGGTACTCGCTGTCGAAGTCGTCTTCGACGATCGTGCCGCCCGAAGCGGCGGCCCACTCGAGCAACTCGAGACGACGTGCCAGCGGCAAGGTTCCCCCGAGCGGGAATTGACGCGACGGCGTCACGATGGCCCCGCGTGCGAACCGATGGCGCGCGACGCGCGCGCTGCAGATGCCGTCCTCGTCGACTGGCACCGCCTCCGTCGCGATGCCGTAGCGACTGAGCGCATAGCGCAGCGTCGGATAACCGGGATCCTCGACGCAGACGACCTCGCCCTGTCTGAACGCGCATTGTGCGATGATCTCCACGGAATCGGCCGTGCCGCTCGTCACCAGGATTTGTGCCGGGTCGCAGACGAGGCCGCGCCATTCGGCGAGATGGCCTGAGATAGCCTCGCGCAACTCGCGCCACCCGAACGGATGGGAGGCACTCACGAGCTTCGCCTCAGGCGCACGCCAGGTTCTGTAGAGCAGGCGCGCCCACTTCTGATAGGCGAAGAGCGACGCGTCCGTTGCGCCGATCTGGAACGGCCGGGCGGGCTCTGGGGCCGGCTCGATGAGCGCCCGGCGGCTGCGCGAAGGCGCGGGCCTCGCCTCGACCTGCAGCGCCTGTTCGGGCAATGCCTCCGGGACATAAAGACCGGAGCCGCGTCGCCCCACGAGATAGCCTTCACTGGCGAGTTGCTCGAGGGCGAGCACCACCGTCGACCGCGACACGCCAAGATCGAGCGCCAGGGCGCGGCTCGACGGCAGGCGTGCGCCCCGCGCGATGCGGCCGGAGAGGATCATCGCCCGCAGCTGGCGGCCGAGCTGTGCATGCAACGGCTCCGCGGCTCGCACATCGACACTGAGCGCAAGGGCGGCCGCGTCTGCGCGCCGGACACGCGAGCCGGCGGGGTTGGGCGCGCGATGCGGCTCGCCGGAACTGGATTGGACATTTATTTGGAAATTGGTACTTTTGCGCATGCCAGTTCATTGCTAGCTGAGGCGCCGGCCACAAGCAACCCAGCGAGCATGAGCATGGCAAGACATACGGCAGCCCCGAGCGAGCGCGTCCGCGTCAAGCGTCTGCATGAGCGCGGCGCCTACGATCGCGCTGCCATTGACGCGATTCTCGATGCGACGCCTGTCGCCCACGTCGGATACGTGTTCGACGGCCAGCCCTACGTCACTCCGACGCTGCAATGGCGCGAGGGTGACCACGTCTACTGGCACGGATCGTCGGCGAGCCGGATGCTCGAGACGACGGACGGCGCCGACGTCTGCGTGACGGTCACACTCATCGACGGCATCGTGCTCGCCCGCTCCGCCTTTCATCATTCCGTGAACTACC
>CAYWBX010000698.1:0-2283 GCA_964456015.1 uncultured Hyphomicrobiaceae bacterium
TACTTGGCTTTGAGCTCGGCGTTGCGCCATTCGGTGACCCTCCGCGCGATCAGGCCGTCCCCCTTGTCGCTCCGCGAAGTGGTGCCGCTAAAGCAACCGCCATCAAGGGGCGCCGGGCAGTAGATGTAGAGATGCCCCTTCTTGTTCGCCTTGACGGCGCAGCGCGCGCCGCAATTCGGGCACGAGGCGTAGCCGACCGTGACACCGCGCACGTCGGCGGGCGGCTCCGGCGCCGGCGGCGCGGGGTCATTTTGCGGGGTCGGATCGTCCATAGCGTTCCTCGATTTCAGAAAGGCGCCGGCGCGTATCGATCAGCACCGCGCGAAGGGCTAAGCCCACCTCGAGTACGATTTGCGGCTTGTACAGCAACGGGGCGGCTTGCAGGCGGCCGACCGCCCGTGTGAGCTCGTCCATCAGGTGGTCGGCCATCATCTCGCCTCATCAACATTTTCAAAGCGCTCGATCAGCTCGGCGACACGGGCGAGCCGGCGCGGATCGCTGGCGACCTTCTCCCGCAGCGCCGCCAACAAGCGCTCTACGTGCTCGGGGTCATAGTCCCCCGCCATCAACACGCTGTCGGCGAGCAACAAGCCCGCAGCCTGGCCAAGATAGAGCCGGCTGATTTCGTGGCGACGCATAGTATACCGGCGGCCGAGGGGCCGGAAGGCTCGCCCGGCCCGCGCCGCGTCCCGCGTGCTGACGAACAGCGGATGCAGCGGCCAGCGGCGCGGGTTGCGGTCGCCGTTATCGCAGCAGAGCCGGCGGGCATAGAGCGCCTCAGCGATGAGCTGCGGGAAGTGCTCCAACACGTCGCCCGGCGAACGGATGCCGCGCTCGCGCAGCCATTCCTTCGGCAGCCGGACTTCGACCCGCCAGACGTCGCGCGGTCGCTCGCCATCCGGTACCTGGTAGCCTTCGCGCGCCCAGACTTCGAGCATCCAGCACTTCCCCGAAACCTCGGTGATCTCGCGCCCCTTGTCGTAGACCTGCACTTGCAGCGCGCCCTTCGCGCCAACGGTCAAGGTTTCTACACGACGGCCCGCGCCGATGCTGGAAACGGGCACAGTCTCACCCACCTTGACCTTGCTCGTGCACACGACCTGGCCGGCGATGCCCGGACGCATCTCGCGGGTGAAGGCCGGCGACCAAAAATCGACGGCGTAGTGGCAATAGCTCACGCTGCACCACGTGCCTTTCGCCGGCCGGCAGCCGGTCGCCTCGGCCATACGGTAGACCCGCCCTTGCAGGCGATCGAGCCCCCACTCCCAGAGTCCGGCCGCGCCGTAGCGCACGCCGAGATAGTGCTGTTTGCCCTGCAGCCGGACTTCGATGGAAAAATCGTCGCCGTCAAGGATGTAGCTGACGCCCTTGCCGCCGTGCGGGCGGACCTGCAAGCGCTCGGCGCCCAGCTCGATAGTCACCGCCTGGCCGCCCCGATCATTCATTCCAGCCGCTTCCTCTTTGGCGCGCGCCAGGCGCTCGATGAGCGCGGGCGGGACAACGACATGCAGGTTCTCTTTCCAGGTGTCCCAGTTGGCGCCGATCACGCTGGCGTAATCGGCCCGCGAAGGGGCGTCCGCGACCCCGGCCGGGGCGGCCCGGTTTGTACGCGGTACCCCCCCTATTAGTCGTTCGGGGGGAGGCGGCCTGACGGCCGCTTTTCTGGTCACTCACGCCCGCCCTACCGGCTCGCCGCCACCGGTTCGCGCCCGAGGGCGCGCCAATAGCGGATGAGCTGTTCGCCGGCCTGGCGCGTTGGCACACGGCGGACCGGCACGCCGTTCCTGAGCACGCGCCAGGGAAGGTTTGAGAAGGCGCCGCCGACTTCGGCCGGCGGCACCCTCTCTACGCTGTAGCAGGGCGTCGTCACGCCGCCGCCGCGGCCGCCGCCTGGCGCGGGCGGCTCCAAACGAGGTCATGGACGCCCGGCTCCTTGCCCTCGAAGGCGGCGAAGCTCAGGGGACGCTCGAAGCTCGGATCGTCGATTTGCGCCGACAGGTACTTGCGCCCGTCGCTTTCCTTCAGCCAGGCGGCGCCGATCGGCACGAGCTCGCCGCCGGCAATGATCGCGTAGACGATGTAGCGCGGGCTGTTACGGTCCTGCGGGTTGCAGTCGGAGTTGACGCCGAAGCGAAGCCGCAGGTCGATTGCCAGCGTGCGGAGCTGGCCCGCCAGGTCGGCGGAGTTTTCCAGTCGCTTCAAGGTACCAATCACGGCCATCGTGATGCTCCAGGTGTAGGCGCGGGCGCGGGGGGGCGCGGGGGGCGGTGCGCCAACGGGGGT
>CAYWBX010000699.1:0-1404 GCA_964456015.1 uncultured Hyphomicrobiaceae bacterium
CGCCAGCCCCGTTCCACAGTGCGTTCGACGAGCGTCGGCAGGACGCGATCAAGCGGCTGACGTTCGAGGTGATAGAAGAGCACCTCGCTCGCAACCTCCGTGGATTGACCGGACAATCGCATCCTCCCTGCTCACCGGAATTGCCGGCGACCGAGCCTGCTGAATGAGCCGAACCCATATCGCGGTTTCGCGGTTCAATCCAAGCATTCGGTGCGCCGGGGCGGACCACGATTGGCAGGCACCGAGCCCCGGCCGGTCCGCGCTCCCGCCGGCGCTCCCGACCCGCATCGGCGCCGCCACCGAGCAACCGCTGGCCGTGACAGCCGCGCTGGACGCCGGTTCGAACCGCACCGAGGCCGAATCGGCGTCTCAGTGCCCGCGCCTGAGCCGTCGCCGGTCGACCTCGCCCGCGTCTACGAGCGCCCGTATGCAGGACGGCGAGATTTGCTTCGATTTGGACTCCATGCAGAGCCTGAGCGATGCGCTTCCGAGCGGATAGCCGGCGCACAGACGCAGGTAGTCGTCGCGACACGCCTCTTCCACCTTTTCGCTGTAGATCGTCGCCGCCCCGCCGGTCACCCACGCCACGGCCAGCGCTGCCCAGAGTGCGGCAAGGATTGCGACCCGCGCGGAAATCGGCAGTCGCTTGCGTGCTGCCATCGCCTGGCCTCCTCAGAGATCCGGACCCGAACGCCGCCAAAGCGCCCGCGGACATTTGACGGATTCTGCGGTCGGGAGCCAAGCTGCCGCTCCCGGGTTTTCGACATCTGCGTCAGGCTTGGCGTCTAACGCGGCTTCGCTGTGCTCTCGCGACCGGCAAACGGGTTCGCACCCTTGCGCAGAAGCAAGCGAATGGGCGTCCCGGGAAGGTTGAAGGCATCGCGCAGGCTGTTGAGCAGATACTTCGTGTAGGACCGCGGCAGATCGCCGGGCTGCGAGCAGAAGGCGACGAAGGTCGGGGGCCGCGTCGAAGGCTGCGTCATGAACCGGATGCGGATGCGCCGTCCCTTGGACGCCGGCGGCGCATGCCGGCCCACCGCCTCCTCGAGCCACCGGTTGAGGGCGGACGTCGGCACGCGCGCATTCCAGATCCGATGCGCCTCGAGCACGGCTTCCAGGAGCTTGTCGACCCCGCGGCCGGACAGGGCTGAGACGGGGACCACCGCGACGCCGGCGACGTCGCTGAACTTCTCGGCGACAGTCTCGCGCAACTCCTTAAGCAGACGCTGCTTGTTCTCGACGGCATCCCATTTGTTGACGGCGATGACGAGGGCGCGTCCTTCTTCGACGATCATGTTGCCGATGGCGAGGTCCTGCTGCTCGAACGGGCAGCCGGCATCGACCAGGAGAACGACGACTTCGGCGAACCGGATGGCCCGCACGGCGTCGCTGGCGGACAGCCGC
>CAYWBX010000699.1:1414-2281 GCA_964456015.1 uncultured Hyphomicrobiaceae bacterium
AGCTCGGCAATCCGCGATTTCCGTCGCAAGCCCGCCGTGTCGAACAGTCTGAGCGCCGTGCCCCGCCAGACGACGTCGCTCGCGATGGCGTCTCGCGTCAGTCCCGGCTCCGGACCGGTTATCATGCGCTCCTCGCCGAGGATTGCATTGACGAGGGTGGACTTGCCCGCATTCGGCCGACCGACGACGGCAACCCGGATGGGACGTGCGGCTGGCAGGTGCGAGCCGCTTGCCGCACCAGAGGCGCCTGTCGCTTCCTCGCCCCCATCCGGCTCCGCGCCGGCCTCCCGGCGCTCCTTGCTTCGTTTGGCCTTGCCGGCCTCCGCCTTGAGACCCAGCGCCGCGAGCACGTCCGCCGCAAGATCGCCGAGGCCTTCCCCATGTTCGGCCGAGACGGCGACCGGTTCGCCAAGCCCCAATTCGAATGCCTCGTAGAGCCCGTCTGCCCCGGCCCGGCCCTCGCATTTGTTGGCGACGAGAACGACGGGCTTCCCCGAGGCCCTCACCAGACGAGCGAAGGTGTTGTCGGCCGGCATGACGCCGGCGCGCGCGTCAATCACGAAGATGACGAGGTCGGCCCTGGCGATGGCGGCTTCGGACTGCGCACGCATTCGGGCGGATATGGAGCCCGGCTCGGCCTCCTCAAGCCCCGCCGTGTCGATAAGCGTAAGGGCGTGCCCGCCGATCACGGCCTCGCCTTCGCGCCAGTCGCGCGTCAGCCCCGGCATGTCCGAGACGAGCGCCGTCCGCCGCCCCGTCAAACGGTTGAACAGGGTCGACTTGCCGACATTCGGACGACCGACGATGGTCACGATTGGACGCATGTCCAAGGGTCCCGCAGATGTCATTTCTCGAAGAACCCCTCGG
>CAYWBX010000700.1:0-2277 GCA_964456015.1 uncultured Hyphomicrobiaceae bacterium
GTTCGCAGAGGTCGCTGAGAACGTCGACATGAGGCCGTACGAGGGTATCATTGCGTCCGGCGCCACATGGACCGAGGCCATCCGTTTTTCAGTCCTGCCGCAGGTGCTGTCCAATTTCGCGAGTTACGGCCTGCTTCGATTTGAGATCAACGTGCGTGGCGCCGCTATCATGGGCTTCGTCGGAGCCGGTGGCATCGGCCAGGACCTGCTCGAGGCGATCCGCAAGTTCTATTACTCCGATGTCAGTGCCATGCTCTTGATGATCATCGCGACTGTTGCTGTCATCGATCTTTTTACCGAGCGCATTCGGCACAAGCTGATTGACCGGGAGCGAGCACAATGAGCGTGCTGCGGGAAGCTGCTCGCGCCGATATCGCGGGCTTGAGAGCGCGCTATCCGGCGGCAATGCGGCCAAACTGGCGCGTGCGGCTTGTGACCGCCGCGATTGTGGTGGTGCTCCTGGCCGCTATGGGCGGCGCGTTCGCCATACTCGAGACGTCCGCGACCCGCATTCTCAATGGCCTTGGTGAGCTGGGCAAGATCCTCAATCTGATGCTGCCGCCTGACTACGGGACCACTGAAAGGTTGCTCATGTGGGTCAATGCGTTGGCGGAAACGTTGGCCATTGCCTTTCTCGGGACAGTCGGTGCCGCCGCTCTCGCCTTGCCGTTCGGCTTTCTGGCGGCGCGTAACGTCGTGCCGTCCTGGATCTTCCGCTTCTCGCTTCGGCGCGGATTTGATTCAATTCGCGGTGTTGACGCGTTGATCTGGGCGCTCATCTGGATCAACGTCGTGGGACTCGGGCCATTTGCTGGTGTGCTGGCCATCTTGACCTCGGATTTCGGGTCGTTCGGCAAGCTCTTCTCGGAGGCCATCGAGGCGGCCGACGAAAAGGATTGCGAGGGCGTCGTCTCAACGGGTGGCGGGGCGCTGCACCGGATTCGCTTCGGATTGCTGCCACAGGTGCTTCCCGTTCTTCTCAGCCAGGTTCTCTACTTCTTCGAGAGCAACACACGATCGGCCACGATCATTGGGATCGTTGGCGCGGGCGGCATCGGATTACACCTCTCGGAGCAGATTCGAACACTGGAGTGGCAGCACGTATCTTTCCTGATCCTCATGATCCTGGTGACCGTAGCAATCGTCGATTTTGTCTCCTCACGCTTGCGCTTCGCCGTCATCGGCGAGCGGCCTGCAACCAGCCGGTGAGCCGAGTCGTGCGCGACACCTTCGATTCTGATGCTTCTGCTCAAGAACCAGAGCGTTCCGGGGACGGCTCGGCGACAGCTGCTCGACAGAGGATGATGCGCGTCCTGGCACATGCGTCGTCCGAAGAACTCGCCGCGGCTCAGGAGGCCTTGGCGCCGCTACCGGCATTCGTCGATCTGCGCAAGCCGGAGATCGGTCTGGTCATGCTGCGCGGGCGCGTGGGCGGCGACGGAGCCCCGTTCAACATCGGCGAGGCGACCGTGACGCGCGCCGCCGTGCGTCTCGCCACCGGCGAAGTCGGATTTGCCTACATCCTTGGCCGCGACCCCGCAAAGGCGCGCGCTGCGGCTCTCATCGATGCCTTGTGGCAGTCGCCGGAGCGGCGCGACAGCGTCGAAGCCCGCGTCATCGCACCGCTCGCCGCGGCTGCTGCTGACCGCCTCAAGACGATGGCGGCGCGGACGGCAGCCACCCGCGTTGAGTTCTTCACACTCGTGCGGGGAGAGGATACTTAAATGAGTGCATCCGTCTTGCTGCCCGGCTTCGCCGATCCTGTGCACGACGCGCAGCGGGTCTTCCGCGCCGCCATGGACGCCCTCGCACGGCCGGGCAGCCAGCAACGCCTTTCTGCGCGGCTGCAAGCACCTCGACCACTGTTGCCGGCTGCCGCAGCTCTGTCCCTGACGCTCGTGGACCACGAGACGCCGCTGTGGCTCGACGCACCTCTTGCCGCCAGCGCCGAAGTCGCCTCTTATCTGCGCTTTCATTGCGGTGCGCGCATCGTCACCGATCCTGCCGCGGCCGCTTTTGCACTGATCTCTGCGCCGCTGCAATTGCCCGCCCTAACGTCCTTTGCTCAAGGTACGCTCGAGTATCCAGACCGCTCCGCAACGTTGATCATTCAAGTCGAGCACCTCGACACCACTGCCGGCTGGACTCTGACGGGACCCGGGATCGCCTCTTCTGCCAAGCTCTCGGCTGGACCGCTTCCGTCCGACTTCCTCCAGCGCATGGCTGCCAACCGCGCCCTGTTTCCGCGCGGTCTGGATCTGATGCTGGTGGCCGCGG
>CAYWBX010000701.1:0-2275 GCA_964456015.1 uncultured Hyphomicrobiaceae bacterium
GCGATCTGTTGTGGGACGCCGCCGCAAGCGATCCGCGCGGCGAGTTGCGCTGGTGCCTGAGCAAGATTCGCGCATTGGTCGACGAGCCGCAGCGGAAGCGGCTCCTGCGCCGGGGCGATCAGGTTCGCCTCGATCTGTCCGGTTGCCGCGTCGATGCGCTCGAGCTGATGCGGGCAACGGGGCAGGAACCGCAGCAGACCGAGGCCGCGCTCAAAGATCTCGCCGGGCGGATCGACGGCGATCTCCTCGATGGCCACGAGCTCGATCGCTGTCCCCGGTTCGACACTTGGCTCGCCGCGCAACGGCGCCACCTTCGCGACTGCCATGTGCGCCTGCTTGAACGACTCGCCGAATTCCTCACCGGCGAGGAGGTCCTCGCGTGCCGGGAAAGGCTCGTGCAGTTGTCGCCATTCGACCGGCAGGGTCACCTGCAACTTCTTGCGGCACTCGCGCACGCGGGAAAAGTGCGAGCGGGCGAGGAACACCTCGCTGCCGCAATCCGGCTCTTCGAGGCGGAAGGACTCGACGCCGGACCGCTGCGCATGGCTTGGAGCGCGCTCAAGGATAAGCCGCATGACAAAGGCGTCGCAGCGGTGCTCGCGCCGCCTCCTTCCGCCGTCGCGATGCCGGACAACAGACCTGCGGACGTCGCGCCAGCACGGCGCGCCTCGATTGCGGTGATGCCGTTCGAGGATCGGTCGTCTGAGGTGAGGATGAGCGGAGGTCTGCCGGACGCGATCGCGCACGACGTCATCAGCCGCCTTGCCAAATTGCGTTGCCTGTTTGTCATCGCGCAGGGCACGATGATCACGCTCGGGTCCCGCCAGATCGGCGCGCAAGAGGCCGGCCGGATTCTGGATGTCGACTACGTTCTGAGCGGAACAGTGGAATGCCGCAACGGCCGTGTCCTCGTGGAAGCCTGTCTCAGCGAGGCCAGGTCGGGGCGGGTGATCTGGGCCGACACGCTGCGTCCGACGATCGGCCAAACGCTGATGCTCATCGAAGAGATCGGCAACCGGATTGTGGCGAGCGTCGCGAGCGAGATCGAAGCAGCGGAGCGCAACAGGGCGATCCTGCGCCCGCCAAGCTCGCTCGACGCCTGGGAAGCCTACCACCGCGGGCTCTGGCACATGTACCGTTTCAGCCGGGAGGATAACGAGCTCGGACAAAGATTCTTCCAGCGTGCCGTGGGGCTCGACCCGACGTTCGCGCGCGCTCATGCTGGCCTTTCCTTTACACATTGGCAGATCGCCTTTCAGGGGTGGGGCGACCGCAGCGCGGCGACCGAGCTCGCCTACAGAGCGGCAAACGATGCAATCATGGCCGATGAGAGGGATCCGGCGGCGCATTGGGCGATGGGGCGAGCCCTCTGGCTGAGCGGGCGACACGAGCCTTCGATTACCGCGCTCGGGCGGGCGGCGGAGATAAGTCCGAACTTCGCACTGGCGCACTACAATCTCGCCTTCGTGCACGCGACGTCCGGAGATGCCGCGAGAGCAGTCGCCTGTTCCGACACCTCGCGTTCGCTGAGCCCCTTCGACCCGATGCTTTTCGGCATCTTCGGATCGCGCGCCATGGCGCTTGTGCGCCTCGGCCGGTTCGAAGAGGCGGCCGACTGGGGCGTCAAGGCGGCGACACGGCCCAATGCGATCCATCACATCCAGGGCATTGCGGCGTTCTCGCTCGCGCTCGCGGGGCGTTTAAAGGAAGCGCGCGAGTTTCTCGCGCGCGCCCATGCGATGTCGCCCAACTATGCTTTCGACAACTTCGCGCGCGCGTTCCAGTTCGACCAAACCGGGACCCGACTCTTCCGCGACGGCGCCACCAGGCTCGGCCTCAGATAGGCGCCAGGAAACTTTCACCGGCGAAGCGCACTGCGTCGCCGCGCCGTCGGCCTTGATCGGGGCCAGCAATTTCTTCGAACTCGCCGTCGCGGCTGCGATCAGCCTCTTCGGCTTCGATTCGAGCGCGGCGCT
This sequence comes from uncultured Hyphomicrobiaceae bacterium, assembly GCA_964456015.1. Lineage (GTDB taxonomy): Bacteria > Pseudomonadota > Alphaproteobacteria > Rhizobiales > Hyphomicrobiaceae. The sequence continues at coordinate 1,977 of CAYWBX010000701.1, forward strand.
CGCGACCGTCGTTGGCGTGCTGATCGAGGTGCCGGTGATGCTGTCGGTGGTCGCCATCGTCAACCGGACAAAGGGCTGGTACGAGAAGGTGGCTGCTGTGAAGCGACCGGAGTCGGACAAACGGCGCGGGACCGCGGACACTGCGACGCAGGGGTGATGCGGCGCGGTCCGCGCATGCGAACGCGTGAAGTTACTCGGGCAGAGCGGCGCGAAGATCTCCGTTCGACCTCAGGGCCTTTCTCACGTTGCAGGATTGGCCGTGACCACCTGCCTGAGAGGCGTCTTGGTCGGCGGAAGAT
>CAYWBX010000702.1:0-2256 GCA_964456015.1 uncultured Hyphomicrobiaceae bacterium
CTCGGCAATCTTCTCAATGAGGGTGTTCTTGTTTACCTGATAAGGGATCGCCGTGACGATGAGCGCCTCGCGATCGCGCCGGATCTCCTCGGTGTGCACCTTGGCGCGCATGATGATCGAGCCACGGCCCTTGTGGTAGGCGGCGAGAATGCCGGCGCGTCCGAGAATGGTGGCGCCGGTCGGGAAGTCGGGGCCGGGCACAAGGGTGCAAAGCTCCTCGAGCGTGATCTCGGGGTTGTCGAGGTGCGCGATGCACGCATCGATCACCTCGCCCAGGTTGTGCGGCGGGATGTTCGTCGCCATACCAACGGCGATGCCGCCGGCGCCGTTGACGAGCAGATTCGGAAATGCCGCCGGCAGCACCGCCGGCTCGGTGATGCGATCGTCGTAATTGGGCTTGAAATCGACCGTGTCCTTGTCGAGGTCGGCGAGCAGGTGATCGGCGATCTTTCTCAGCCGCACCTCGGTATAGCGCATGGACGCCGGCGGGTCGCCGTCCACCGAGCCGAAGTTGCCCTGGCCGTCGACCAGCGGCACGCGCATGGAGAAGTCCTGCGCCATCCGCACGAGCGCGTCGTAGATCGCCATGTCGCCGTGCGGATGGTAGTCGCCCATCACCTCGCCGACGACCTTCGCCGACTTGATGTGTTTGCGGTTCCAGGCGAGGTTGAGCTGCTGCATCGCATAGAGAATGCGCCGGTGCACCGGCTTCAGCCCGTCGCGGATGTCCGGCAGGGCGCGCGAGACGATCACGCTCATGGCGTAATCGAGGTAGCTGCGCTTCATCTCCTCGGAGATGGCAACCGGGCGGATGTCGCCCGACCGCCTTGGGGCATCTCCGCCGCCGGACGTCGTGTCGTTGTCTGCCACGATGCTTCCGTGTGAAAAGGTCTCGTTCTGGCCCTTGTCGGCTGTCTTAGCGGAGGGGGCGGGCCGCCGCAACGCGGACCGTCGTCCCGTCGGCATCAATCCATAAAAATCCCGCTGCGCCGCGGCTTGTGGTCGCGGGTTCACGGCGCGTCGACGAGCCGCCCGCATCCCCGGATCGCGCGCGAGCGGCTGGGGCGCACAAGAGGCGCGAGCCGCTCGCGCAATGGGGCTCACAGGGGCGGCCGTCTTGAAGAAGACACCGTTTGACGATAATCAGCCCTCGTCTTGCGCTCAGGGATCACATCGAGAAACAAGTGGCGGCCAAGAGCCGGATGTCCTGAGTTCCAATCAGCAAAGGAAACCTGACAATGAACAAGAGCCTCGTCGGCCTGACGGTCGCGGGCGCGCTCCTTGCGAGCCTGCCGGCCATCGCCCAGCAGCCAGCCCCTCCGGCCGCTCAGCCTGGCGCTCCGGCCGCGAAGAAACCGGCAGTTGCGATCCCGCGCAACGTGTTTCTCATCGGTCAGCTCCCCGGGCAATACCTTGCGCGCGACCGGCTGATCGGAGCCAAAGTGCAGAATCGCGACGGGCAGATCATCGGCGACATCGAGGACCTCATCATCGGTCCCAACGGGCAGATCCAGGGCGTCATCATGGGCACCGGTGGATTTCTCGGCGTCGGCGAGAAGCGCATCGGCGTGCTGATCGGCGCGCTTCAGTTCGGCCTGAAGGACGGCAAACAGACCATCACGCTGCCGGCTGCCACCAAGGAGGTGCTGGGTGCGCTTGAGCCCTATAAGCGCGCCGAGCCCAAGAAGAGCGTGATCGAGCGCGCCAAGGAAAAGGCCAAGGAACTCACCGACAAGACCACGGAAACGACGAAGGATGCGACGCAGGCCGCGCGCGAGAAGGCGGCGCCGGTGATCGAGAAGGCGAAGGATGCGGCGGGCCAGGCCATCGAGAAGGCAAAAGAGGCCGTCAAGCCCGATGCTGCGCCGGAGCAGAAGAAGTAGCTCGCGCTCGGCGCCCTGAGAGAAAGTGCGGGGCCGGCCGCCATCATCAAACACCGGTGGCGGCAGCCGGCTTTCCGGCCACCTGCTCACAGCCGATCATCGGAACGTGCGCCGCGGCGGTTGGCGGCAGTTCACCGACCAGTCGCGGATCGCGCGCGATCTCGACTTGCTGGCGAAACGGCGTGAAGCCCGCGCGCTGGTAGAAGGCCAGCGCACGCGGGTGGTCGAGGGTGCAGGTGTGCACCCAGAACCGGCGGATCGGCCGCGACCATGCCTCCTGGATCGCACGATCCATCAGCGCTCTGCCGGCACCCTTGCCAATGAGCGGCGCCGCAAGCCCGAAGAAGGCGAGCTCGCATTCGCCGGGCACGTG
>CAYWBX010000703.1:0-785 GCA_964456015.1 uncultured Hyphomicrobiaceae bacterium
TTGATCGAATAGCCCCACGGCGAGGTCGCGCCGTTCGATGACAAACGCGGCGTCGTTTCGATCTTCTGCCATCCCGTGTCGGCCTGGCCCGTCACGCTGGGCCTGAAGCCGGCCTTGGCGCGCGGCACGTCCTCATCCGTCGCCCTGAGGCGCGCGCGCTCGGCATCGAGCCGCGGGTTGTTGGCGTAGGCACTCGCCATCGCCTGACGCAGCGTCTCGGCGTTCAGAGGTGAGGCGAGCACCGCGAGCACGGCAACGCTGCCGCACAGTCGACGCGCCAACCCGACCCGGACGGGCAGCGTCGCGATCGTCTCGACACGTGGCGGCAACTGCATGCAACAGGCTCCAACTGACCTTCGCGACCCGGCGGAACGCTGCAAGGTCCGCAGACTCGACGTCGGGCGCAAAAACCCGGATGGGTCAGGCGGCCCTGCTGGCATTCGCGACCGATTCGCTGAACGATCGGTAAAGAGTTGCGGCCGCCGGCGCCGGGGACGGCGGCTCAGGAAGATCGCCGTTGCACCGGTCCGCCCGCGGTGGATAATTCGCGCGGCGCTAACTCGCAGGGAGGCCGCAATGTCAGGCGCGAGGGATGGGGAGCCGGTCCGCTACATGGAACGGACCCGCAACTACTACCGCGCTCTCGGATACGAGAACGACTATCGGTGGGCGACATTTCCCGACGTGCCGTTCGCACCCTTGCCGAAACCGCTCGCCGACTGCCGGATCGGCCTCGTGACGACCGCCGGTCCTCCCGATCGGTCCAATCGCGACGCCAAGGGACG
>CAYWBX010000703.1:795-2255 GCA_964456015.1 uncultured Hyphomicrobiaceae bacterium
AAGCAGGTCTGGTCGGCGCCGGTCGCCGCGCCGCCGGCGACGTTCGACACCGATCTCGCCTGGGATCGTGAGGCGACGCACACCGACGATCGCGAGACTTTTCTGCCGATCGACGCCCTGGCCTCACTCGCCCGGGAGGGCGTCATCGGCGGTCTTACCGCCAACTTTTGCGGTGCCCCGACCGATTACAGTCAGTCGAAGACCCTCACCAGGGATGCGCCTGAGATCCTTCACCGTCTGCGCGCGGACGGCGCCGATGCGGCAATTCTGACCGCGCTTTGACCGGTCTGCCACCAGACCGTCGGTCTGGTTGCGCGGCACCTGGAGGCGAACGGGCTTGCGACGGTCGTCATCGGCTCGGCCAAGGACATCGTCGAGCATTGCGGCGTCGCCCGCTTCCTGTTCGTCGACTTTCCGCTCGGCAACCCGTGCGGGCACCCGTATCGGCCCGACATGCAACGCGAGATCGTGCGGCTCGCGCTGAGCCTGCTCGAGCGCGCGACGGGTCCGCGGACAACGGTCACGGCCCCGTTTGCCTGGAAGCCGGACCCGGGCTGGCGGGAGCGGTACAACCGGGTACGTCCCGAGGATCGGGAGCGGCTGCTCGCCATCGGCGATGCCCGCCGGGCGAAGCGCGGACAGCCTCCGCGCGCACGCTGAGGCGCGGCCCCCGCCGTCGGCGCGGGCGGGAACGTCGCGGGTGAAAGGCATCCGGCGGGACGGACCCGCCCCTTGCCCCGAAGCGGCTTGAACGGCGCCTCCGCCGCTCGCTCAGAACACGAACTCGGGCTTGCGCTGGAAGCCGGGAAGGAGCGGAGCCTCCGCCTCGAACAGCGTCCTCGCATCGAAATGCGTGCCCGAACGCTGCCAGAGCGTCGCGGCCCCGACAATGCCGACCCTCTGAACGGCAACCAGCCGTCCGCCGTCCTTGAGTTGATCGAGCAGCGCCGGCGGCATGACCTCCACGGCGCCATTGACAAGGATGCCGTCATAGGGCCCCTCGTCCGCGACCCCGTCGACCAGCGGTCCCGTCGCGACCTTTACTCCGGCAAGCGCGCCGAGCAGCGCGCGCGCCTCGCGGGCCAGTTGCTCGTCGCTTTCGAGGGCCACGACACGCGAGGCGATGCGAGCGATGACGGCGGTCGAGTAGCCGCTGCCACAGCCGATGTCGAGCACCACCGCATCGTCGGAAAGATCGAGGCTTTGCAGGAGCTTGGCAAGGAGGCGCGGGGCCAGCAGGAAGCGCCCGCCGTCCGCGTCCGAGAGACGGATGTGTCCGTCCATGTAGGCGACGGCGCGGCGATGCGCCGGGACAAACCGCTCGCGTTCCACCGCCAGCATCGCCCGCGGGATCCGCCGGTCGGTAATGTCGCTCGGCCGAACCTGGCTGTCGACCATGGCCCGGCGCTGAGTGAGAAAGTCATTCATCGGCCTGCGCTGCCCGCTTGTCTTGTTGCCTC
>CAYWBX010000704.1:0-2252 GCA_964456015.1 uncultured Hyphomicrobiaceae bacterium
AGGCATAGGAGCCCGGCGGACCGCAGGGCGAGTGCCATCTCGCCGGAAAGGCCCACGAAGAAGGTGAGGATGGCGAGGGTTGCAAAACCGCACGCGCGCCCCACTGACAGTCGCGCCAGATACTCGATGCGATCGAGCATGGCGTTGACCTCCGGCTTCGAACCGGTGCCAGTATCGGCTCTCGGAAAACTCCGGGCAACCCAAACCGGCTGCCGGCTCACGCTGTATTGAGCACAGCCATCACGTCGTGTCAGTCATGCAGGCCGAGTGCGCCCATCAGACCGGGTAGGGACGCCGCCAGAGTGGCGGCGAGCCAGATCCCGAGCGAAACGGGGGTCGTCTCGGTCTCCCCCCGAACCCGCTCGTAGATCGCCGCGGGAATGCCCCCGATCATCAGCGTAACGAGCGAAATGAAGATCGACGTCAGATAATAGAGCACCAGCGGGCTCGCGACGAGCGACGCTACGAACGGCTTCAGCAAAAAAAGCACGGGATCGAAGAGCGGCGAAAAATGCATCCCGTTGAGGAGCGAGGCCCCGACGGTTGCAACCAGCAGCACGTCGCGCTGCATGGTGTCCTGCCGGCGCTCGAGCTCTTTCTCGTCGCCCATGTCAGCCCCCGATCTGGATGCGCATTCCGGCCGCTACGCAGGTCAGATACCAGAAGATGCGCACGGCCATCAGCCACGCCATGGCGAAGACAACGACGACGCCATCAGGAACGATGCGCGGCGTCACGAACCGGACGGTCTTGACGACCGGATCCGTGACCGTCCGGAAGACTCGCAGAATGACCGCGTCCTGCCGGTTTGAGAACACGAGTTCCAGGACATAGCGCCCGATCAGCGTATAGATCATCGCCGCCATGATGAGGTTCGGCACATGGAAATACCAGTGCGCGAAGAAGCTCTGCGTTGGCGTCATGAGATGGCTCCCGGCGGCAGGGGCGCGGCTGTCGCGATGCATCGAAGGTGCATAAGGAAGAGGCGGGGCACAAGGCCCCGCCTCCCGCAGTCCCCGGCGCGGATCGACGCCTCAGTGGCCGGCAACGACCGCGCCCTTGTCCTGAAGAATGGTCTCACCGCGCGGCAGGCGCGTGGCATCCACCATGTCCTGGACCTCCTTAGAGGGGGCGGCCGTGAACAGCGAGACGATCCAGATCGAAAGGAAGCCAAGCGGCAGTCCGAACAGCGCCGCCGAGATGTTCCGCACGCCCCACCAGCTGGCGATGGTTTGTGCGTGGGCGTCGAGCCGTGCCCAGGCCGCCGCTTTCGCTGCCGGATCGGTCGCCGCGATCCAGGCCTGCTTGAGGCTCGCATAGGTGTCGAGTTGCGCCTTGGTGGCGGTCCCGAGCCAGCCCCACAACTCATGGAACGACACGGCAAAGTAGCGCGTGCCGACGAGATAATAGGTGCAAATGCCGAAGCCCAGGATCATGCCGACCACGGCGCCCGCAGTGGTGGCCCGCTTCCACCAGATGCCCATGACGAGCGCCGGGAAGATGCCGGCAGCCGCCAACGAGAAGGCCCAGGCCACCATCGACAGAATGTCCGCCGGTCGCGTGGATGCCGCCGTTGCCGCGCCAATGGCAACGATGAACAGCAGCACGCGCGCCATCACGAGACGCTTGCCCGTATCGCTTGCCCGCAGGAAGAAAGGCGCTGCGAGCAAGATCGAGACGGCAATCGCTCCCAGCACGACCCATTGCAACTGAACCCCTGTTCCGAACGCCGACTTGCCCCACACGATCCACATAAGCCCGAGCAGCATGACCAACGCGCCGATCGTCCCGACGAGCAGGCGCATTGCCGTGTTCTGGATTCTGTTGATCGTGTTGTAGTAGACGTCGTGGCTCAGTGCGTTGGCGATGGCGAGCAGCAGCCCGTCGGCCGTCGACAGCGCCGCGGCCAGACCGCCGGCGGCAACAAGCCCTGCGATCACATACGGCATTCCCGCGATCTCGGGCGTCGAGAGCACGATCACGTCCGTATTGATGTTGAGGTCCTGCCAGCGCAGCATGCCCGGATGACCGGCGATCTTGCCGCAGGCATCCGCTACCGCCTGCGTCGAGGTGACGTCGACGCCGCAGACCTTGACGAGGCCAATCTTGCCATAGGTAAACATCCACGCCGGCAGGTCGGTGAGCCTGGTTCCCTTGTTGATCAGCGAGAACACCTCGAGCTTCGAGAACGCCGCGTAGGCCGGCGCCGTGAAGTAGAGGAGGAAGATGAAGAACAGCGACCACGCCACCGA
>CAYWBX010000705.1:0-2248 GCA_964456015.1 uncultured Hyphomicrobiaceae bacterium
CGGCGGGCGCTGGCGCCTTCGACGATCCCGCGACGCGACGCAGCGCGTTGCTTGCGACCCTCGAGCGCGCCAATCAGCGCATTGCGAACGGGCTCGACCCCAGCCATGGCCAGCGCGGCATGGCGAGCACGGCGGTCGCCGTCGTCGTTGCCGATGGTCACGCGAGCTGGATCAGCGTCGGCGATTCGCATCTCTACGTCTGGCGGGCGGGGCGGCTCCGCAAGCTCAACGAAGATCATTCGCAGGCGGGCCTGATGCTTCGGTCCGGTCAATACGGACCCGATGATCCCGAGATCATCGCCGCCAAGTCCATCCTGGTGTCGGCGCTGACGGGTCGCAGGCTCGAGCTGGTCGATCACCCGGAGAACGCCTTCAAGCTTGAAGCCGGCGACATAGTCCTCCTTGCGAGCGACGGCCTCAATACGATCAGCGAGGAACAGATCCAGGATCTCCTGACACGAATGGCCGATCGGCCGGCCACGGACATCTCGACGGGGCTCCTGACCGCCGTGCGGGCCCGCCGAGCCGAGCGGCAGGACAACACCGCTGTGGTGGTTGCACGGGTTCTCGACCTTGGAGATGCGACGCGGAGCGCAAAGACCGAAGTGGTCATCCCGAGCGAGGTCACTTCGCCAACCGAGGCCCGCACCGGCCTTGCGACCGTCCGCGTCGAGCCCGAACCTGAGCGCGACAAGACGATCACTGGCCATCCGGACGCACCGGCAGCCAAAGCCGGCGCCGACGGCGCGACGGCCGGTGCATCGGGACCGGAGCGGCCAACCCCATCCGCTCAAGGCGCGGCTCGCAGTCTGCCAGGGGACAGCATCCGGACGGCGACACGACCGACCCGGCCGTTCCATTCGCCTGCATCCCCGGCCCAGCCGAATGCGCAAGGCTTCGATGTCAGGCCCGCAAGGCGAGGCTTTGCCAGGATTGCGGCCGTCCTGATCGCGCTCGCGATTGCAGGCGCGGCGGCATTCTTGGCCGCGAGCTGGCTCAGCCAGCCGCCGCACGACCAAGCCCGATCGGCGACGCCTGCCCCGGCGCCGCCGCCGGTTCAGTTGCCGCCACTCCCCTCCTCCGGTTCCCAGCCGGCCCAACCGCCCGGCCAGCCCGCCCGGGCTACCGCCCCAGGCGTGGCGCCGCCGCAAGGCAACAATGCGCAGCCCCTCGAGCCCACGCGAACGCCGGGCGCCGGACAAACCGAGGCGCAGCCGTCAGGTCAAACTCCTGGCTTGCCACCCGCCGGTCAGCGCTGATTGCGGCAAGGGCTGGTCTTTCTCTCGAGAAAGCACTCAAATGCCACCGCGCGGGCATCCTGGCTTGGCGTTGGAAACTCAATCGGGAGGGATTGTTGCAATGACGCTGTCATCCAGCTCCGCGTATTGGCTTCGCTGTGCGCTGATCACGTTCCTCCTCGCGTCTCCCCTCGCAAACGCCTTGGCGCAGACCACATATCCGACCAAGCCGATCCAGCTCGTCGTGCCTTATCCGCCAGGCGGCTCCGATGTGCTTCCCCGCCGGCTCGTCATCGGCATGGCCGAACGCCTCGGACAGCCTATTGTGGTCGTCAACAAGCCGGGCGCATCGACGCAAGTCGCCACCTCCTACATCGTCTCGGCGCCCAAGGATGGCTATACCCTCTACTTTGCAAATCCCGGCGAGCTGGCAGCCGGTCCGTCCTTGTTCAAGTCGCTTCCCTTCGACGCACTGACCGATCTGACGCCGATCACCTTCGTCGCCGACGCCCCGCTCATTCTCGTGTCGACCCGCGAGCTGCCGGCCAAGACCTTCGCCGACCTCACCGCGCTCATGCGGTCGAATCCTCAGGCGCTGAAGTTTGCCTCCTACGGCGTGCAGTCCCAGCAGGACGTCGCCGCCCGGCGGTTCAATCTGGCGCTCGGCACCAGCATTCCGGTGATCCCGTACCAGGGCGGCGCCCCGGCGCTCAACGCCATCGTCCGCAACGAAGTCCAGCTGTTGTTTCCGACGATGATTCCGTCCCGGCCCTTCATCGTCAGCGGACAAATGCGCGCCTATGCGGTTGCATTCGACAAGCGCGTGCCGCTGTACCCCGATCTGCCGACCCTGCGCGAGCTCGGCATCGACCTGGTGGAGACAGGGATGTCTGACCGTCCGCTGCTCCTCGGTTATGACCGCCGCTTCAGCGCTGAGCACTATGCGGCGCACCTGGCGGGCTACCTCCGAACCGTCGGGCAGCCGGTGGTTGTTTCGGACGGACACTGCC
>CAYWBX010000706.1:0-2238 GCA_964456015.1 uncultured Hyphomicrobiaceae bacterium
CCGAGGTCCGCAAGGCAATCGGCAACCGCGTGTTCGGCTGCGACGACTGCCTCGCGGTCTGCCCGTGGAACAAGTTCGCGCGCAAATCCAACGCCACGCGACTCGGCGCTGGCGAGCCGCCGGCGCTCGCCGAGGTGCTGGACCTCGACGAGGCGGCCTTCCGGCGCCGCTATTCCGGCACCGTCTTGAAGCGGACCGGGAGAGCCCGCGTCGTGCGCAACGCGCTCATCGCCGCGGGCAATTCGGGCGAGGCGTCGCTGTTGGCGCGCGTAGAGCGGTTGCTGGGCGACGCATCCCCACTCGTCAGGGCGGCGGCCGTCTGGGCGGCTGGACGGCTCGCGGGCGTGGACCATGTCGCCTTGCTCGGGGACCGCCACCTGCCGCTTGAGACTGACGCGTTCGTGCGCGCCGAGTGGCACGCCATTCTCGTGGAGAGTGCTCCCCGATGAGCCATCTTGTATGCATCGGCTTCGGCTATTCGGCAGAATGCCTCGCGCGTCGGCTTCTCGCCAAGGGCTGGCGCGTCGGCGGCACGGCACGAACGGTCGCGGGCACGGCCAAGATCGGCGCGATGGGATGCGATCCGATTGTGTTCGACGGCCTAGCGCCGTCGCCCGCACTCGTCGAGGCGATCGCCCAATCGAGCCATGTCCTCGTCTCCGTTCCGCCCGCTGCCGGCGCCGACCCCGTGCTGCGTCTGCATGGCCGCGACTTTGCCCAAAGGACACCGCCGATCTGGATCGGCTATCTCTCGACCCTCGGCGTCTATGGCGACCGGCAAGGCGGCAGCGTCACGGAGGCGACGCCCGTCGCGCCGATGAATGCGCGTTCAGTAGCGAGGGTCGAGGCGGAGCTGGGCTGGTTCGAGCTCGGCCGGCGGGCCGGTCACGTGGTCGAGGTTTTCCGGCTCGCCGGCATCTACGGTCCCGGTCGCAGCGCGATCGACAGCGTCGAGGCCGGGACGGCCCGCCGCATCGTCAAGCCGGGCCAGGTGTTCAACCGCATTCACGTCGAGGACATCGCCAGCGTGCTCGAGGCGGCGATGCAGTGCCCGCGGGCCGGCGCCATCTATAACGTCGCCGACGACGAGCCGGCCCCGCCGCAGGACGTCGTCGCTTTCGCCGCCGAATTGCTGAGTGTGCCCGTGCCGCCGGCCGTCGACTACGAGGACGTCGAGCTATCGCAGATGGGTCGGAGCTTCTATGCGGAGTGCAAGCGAGCGGACAACTCTCTGCTGAAGCGCGAGCTCGGTGTCCGCCTCGCATACCCGACCTATCGCGAAGGCCTGCGGGCGATCTTGAATGCGCGTGGCAAGTAGCCCGGCCTGGCCGCGCCTCCGGTCAAACTGCCGCGGCCGCGTCTGCGACCCGGCCGAGGAAAGCCATGCACTTGTCGAGCTCGGAGACGGCGATGAACTCGTTCGGCTTATGGGCCTGCGCGATATCGCCCGGCCCGCAGATGACGCTGCCCGAGCCGCCGGCGTCGAAGAGGCCGGCCTCCGTACCGTAAGCGACCGTGAAAGTCTCGTTGTGGCCGGCGAGCCGCATGGCGAGGGTGACGGCCTCGGAGTCGCGCGCTGCCGAGAACGCCGGCAGCAGGTTGACGGGCGTCGTCTCGATGGCGCTGCCGGGAAAGGTCTCGCGCATGGCGGGCAGGCACTCGCGCTCGGCGAAGCTCATCAGCTCGGCCATGATGGCACGCGCGTCGAGGCCCGGTAGCGCACGCACGTCCCAGCTGAACGAGCAGGTGCGCGGCACGATGTTGGGCGCCGTGCCGCCCTCGATCAGGCCGACGCCGACGGTCGAATAGGGCGGCTCGAAGCGCGGGTCCTTGTGGCGGCTCATCAAATCTGCCTCGATACGGCCGAGCTCGCCGATGAGGCGGGCGGCGATCTTGATGGCATTGACGCCGAGCTGCGGCATGGAGGAATGGGCGTCGAGTCCGGTCACCTTGGTCAGGAAGCGGTTGGCGCCCTTGTGCGCGTCGACGACCGTCATGGAGGTTGGCTCGCCGACGATGACAATGCGGGGCCGCCCGAGCGTGCGGCCGAACTCGGCGATCATCGGTCGCACGCCGAGGCAGCCGACCTCCTCGTCATAGGAGAAGAGCAGGTGAATGGGCTGGCGCAACGGCTGGGCCTTGAAGCGCGGCACGGAGGCCATCATGCAGGCGAGGAAGCCCTTCATGTCGGCGGAGCCGCGGGCGAGGTGGCGGCCGTCGCGCTCGACGAGCGTGAAC
>CAYWBX010000707.1:0-2236 GCA_964456015.1 uncultured Hyphomicrobiaceae bacterium
GAGGTCTTGATCCGCGTCGAGGGGCGGGCCGGGCGCATCACGATGAACCGTCCCAAGGCCCTCAATGCGCTAACCCTCGGCATGGTGCGCGACATCTGGCGGGCGCTGCTGGCTTGGCAGTCCGAGCCCTCGGTCGAAGTGGTGCTGCTCGATGGCGCGGGTGAGCGGGCGCTGTGCGCCGGCGGTGACGTGATCTCCCTTTATAACAGTCGCGGCGAGGGTTCCGGCCTTGCGCGCACGTTCTGGCGAGAGGAATACCGGCTCAACGCGCTCATCCACCGATATGGCAAGCCGTTCGTGGCCTTCCAGGACGGTATCGTGATGGGCGGCGGCATCGGCCTTTCCTCCCATGCGCGCCATCGCATCGTGACCGAGCGCGCGATGCTGGCGATGCCGGAGACCGGCATTGGCCTGATTCCCGACGTCGGCGGCACGTGGCTTCTTGCACATGCGCCGGGTGAGCTTGGCGTCTACCTCGGCCTTACGGGGCAGAGGATGTCCGGGCCGGATGCGATCGAAGCCGGCTTCTCAGGGATGTTCGCGCCGTCGAGTGGGCTAGGCGAGATCAAGCGGCGACTGTCCGAAAGGGGCGGGGCGCCGGTCGAAGAGATCCTCGAAGAGATTGAGGAGAACCCGGTCCCGCCGTCGCCCTTGATGGCGCTGAAACCCGATATCGACCGTCTCTTTGCGTCGGCGACGGTCGAGGGAATCCTGCACGCGCTGAGTTCGACCACACTCGAGTGGGCGCAGAAGAGGCGCACCGAACTGCTGCAGAAGTCGCCGCTCGCCCTCAAGGCGACGCTGGCTGCGATCCGGCAGGCACGGCATCTGCCGTCGCTTGAGGCCGCGCTCAATGTCGAGTTCCGCCTGTGCACGCGCCTTTTCGAGAACGGCGAGTTTCCCGAGGGGGTGCGGGCGCTGCTCGTCGACAAGGACAAGTCGCCGCGCTGGGGCGCGCGCGAACTCGAGGAGGTGACGGCGGCGGCGGTGGCTGCACTCTTCGAGCCGCTCGCACCGGCGGAGGAACTCGGGCTCGCGGCGCCATGACGAGACGCAAGGAGCAGTCACGAACTCCGGGCCTTTGCGCGCTCTGACGGCGGCCGCCGGCGCGGGCCTGGTGCCGGAGCCTCGAACCGGCGAAGCAACCGGGTGCCCGTGCCGGTAAAGAGGCTATTTTGGTCAGTATGGTCTGCGCGAGAGATGCGCGCCTAGTAGCGCGCCACGCTTTCGGGCATCCCCCTCAGCACGGTCTGGGCGCGTCGGTTCTGCGACCAGCAGGAGATGTCGTTGCACACCGCAACCGGGCGCTCCTTGCCGTAAGAGAGGGTGCGCATGCGCGCCGGTGCGACGCCCTGTGCGGCGAGGAACGCGCGCACGGCGTCGGCTCTGCGGGCGCCGAGCGCGATATTGTATTCGCGCGTGCCGCGCTCATCCGCGTGGCCTTCGATGACGATGGCCCGGTCCGCGTGGCGTTGCAGCCACATTGCCTGGGCCTGCAGCGTCTGACGCGCTTCGGGGGTGAGTTCCGCGCTATCGGTCGTGAAGTAGACGATGTCGTCGGCGCTCGCCTTGAGATCGGCTTGGCTCCCCGGCGCGGGTGCGACGTCGCGGCCGCGGCCGTTGCCCCAGCGATCCGTGGGCGACGAGCCAAGGCGCGCCTCGAGTGTCGGCTTCGGACTCTTGGCACAGCCGGAGGCGAGGGCGGCGGCGAGGGAGAGGAAAAGCAGCGCGGATGCAGACTGGCGACGGGACATGGGAGCACACTCGGGACGCGGGAACCACCTGGCTCCAGGAAGCGCTGTCTTGGTGAACAATCGGTAAAGGCGAGCGAACATCGCCGCCAACCTGCCAGTCTCGCGCTCTTATTCGGCCGGTGCATCGCGGCCGCGCCGTGAGGGCGGCGAACGTCAACGCAGGAGACGCTGACGACGGCTCGCCGCGACGGCGCTGCTGCGCCACGACCGATGACCGAATGGGCTTTCAGCAGTTGGATGCTGCCGGTGCAGATGGCGGACGTCGCTCTGCAAGCTCAGCCCGCCCGCCTGAGCAATCAATGAAGTTCGGCTTTCGAGCGGTGGCTCTCGACGCCGGCGGCTGCAGTCCGCGTTGCGCGCGGCCCATCGGCCGATCCCGCTTGTTGCCCCGCCGCAGATCGAAGCAAAGCCCGATCCGTCTCAGTCGCCCGGCCAGCGCGCCTTCGGCGATGCAAAGCCAAAGCCGAGGGAAGGAAGAGACC
>CAYWBX010000708.1:0-2229 GCA_964456015.1 uncultured Hyphomicrobiaceae bacterium
GCTCATTGCGGTCTGGGGCGGCTGGTCGCTGCGCTGGTACCGTGCGCTGCTCGACGATTCGGCGATCCTGCAGGCCGCCTGGGTCAGTCTGCGCATCGCCTTCATGACGGCCTGCCTCGCGACCGTGCTCGGTACGCTGGCCGCGCTCGCGCTCGTACGCATGGGCCGCTTCCGCGGCCGGCTGCCGTTCTCGGCGATGGTCTATGCCCCGATGGTGATGCCGGAAGTGATCATCGGGCTTGCGCTGCTGCTGCTGTTCGTCGGCGCCGATATCGAGCGCGGCATGTTGACGACGACGCTCGCGCATACCACGCTCACGATGTGTTTCGTCACCGTGATCGTGCAGTCGCGGCTCCTTTCTTTCGACTGGAGTCTTGAGGAGGCGGCGATGGATCTCGGCTGTCCGCCTTTCCGCGCCTTTATGACGGTGACGCTGCCGCTGATTCTGCCGGCGGTTCTTGCCGGTTTCATGCTCGCCTTCACGCTCTCGCTCGATGATCTCGTGATCGCGAGCTTCACCACCGGTCCCGGCGCCACAACGTTGCCAATTCGCATTTATTCCGAAGTGCGGCTCGGTGTGAAGCCGGAGATCAACGCCATCTCCACGCTGATGATCGCCTTCGTCGCGCTCGTGGTGGTCGCGGCTTCGCTCCTCACCAAGCGCTACGCTGCGGACGGGAACGGGGAGGCGAGGGGAGCGCCGCTCTAACGATCGTGCAGCTCGCTTTGAGTGAAAAGCGGAGCTGCCGTTGTATCCTGCCCGGACTTCGCTGCGCTCAATCCGGGCTTCGGGGTCGAAACCGACGCCCGCAATTCCCGCGGCGAACACCCGAACCGCGCGCGGAAGATGCGGCTGAAATGCGCCGCGTCGTTGAACCCCCAGCTGAAGGCGATCTCGGTGATGGTGCGGTCCGCGAGCGCCGGATCGCAGATATCGCGCTTGGCGCCGTCGAGCCGGCGGTTCCAGATCCACGCACTGAGCGAGATCGGCTCGCTCGCGAAGGCACGATAGATCGTGCTTGGCGACAGCCGCAGATGCGCCGCGATCGCATTGACCGACAGACGCGGGTCGCGCAGGTGCTGTAACGCAAACGCCTTGATCTGATCGCGGTGGAGCGCGGTGAGCTGCGATACCGCCGGATCGGCTGCGCCCGGCAGCGAGCAAAGCCCGGCGACGAGAATATTCTCCACGCTCTCGGCAATGGCCGCGACCGAACCCGCCTCCAGCGTGTCGATCTCGGCGGCAAGCGCATCGATCATGCCGATCATCAGATGACCGGCACCGCGGTCGCCACAGACCTTGCGGGCGGTCAGCTTTTCTGTGTCGCGCAGCCTGCCGCGCAGCACCGGGCCCGGCAATTGCAGCACATGCTGCTGGAACGGTTCGTCGAAAATCAGCTCGTAGGGCCGCGTCGAATCGTAAAGAGCAAAGTCGCCGGGCGACAGCTCCGCCACGCGGCCGTCCTGCACGATCTTGCCGCGACCCCGGGTCTGGATGCTGACGATGAAATAGTCCTCGGTCGCGCGGGCGATTTTTGCCGGCGTGCGCCGTACCCATTGCGGCAAGGACGTCACGCGCGAGAGGCCGAGCGTCGCAAGCTGGTTCGCTTCGATCGTCCCGCGGAAAGACCGCTCGCGCAGCGGCGTTTCGCAATCGAGCTGGACGTAGGTATCGCACACCGCCTCGACCCAGTAGGAGAGACGGTCGCGCGCTTCCACAGTGTCTGTGGACCACAGCTTGTGCATGGCCTGTAGCCTAGCAACCGGCGCCGGCCTGTCCACGGCAAAAACAGCTTCAGACTGGTGACAGGCTCAGTCAAGTCCGGCGCGAGTCCCAAACAAGCGGTGGAACGAGCCTGCTTTATGTTCCGGCAAGGCCGATCCAGCGGAGGAGTATTCGTCATGTCCGTCACGCATCCGAAATTCAAGGCCGCCGCGGTACAGGCGTCGCCCGTGTTTCTCGATCTCGACAAGACCGTCGACAAGTCGATCGCTCTGATCAAGGAAGCTGCGGCCAACGGGGCGTCGCTGATCGCGTTCCCGGAAACCTTCATTCCGGGCTATCCCTTCTTCATCTGGCTCGATTCCCCGGTCTGGGGCATGCAATTCATCCAGCGCTATCACGACAATTCGCTGGTCTATGGCTCGCCGCAGGCCGACCGCCTCGCCAAGGCGGCCAAGGACAACAACATCCTCGTGGTGATGGGCCACAGCGAGAAGCAGGGCGGC
>CAYWBX010000709.1:0-2227 GCA_964456015.1 uncultured Hyphomicrobiaceae bacterium
GTCCGGGCTTTCTACTACGCGCCAACCTGCCCACTGGCGGAGGGGCCGCCCGGCTCGCGACCGCCCGCCCTCGTCCTTGCGCACGGGGGCCCGACCAGCATGGCGAGTCGTGCCCTGACGCCGCGCATCGCGTTCTATACCAGCCGGGGCTTCGCCGTGCTCGATGTCGACTATGCCGGATCGACCGGCTATGGGCGCGCCTATCGTGCGCGCCTCGATGGCAAATGGGGTATCGCCGACGTCGCCGATTGCGCGGCGGGCGCCCGCTTCCTCGCCGAAAGGAAGCTCGCCGATCCAACGCGCATCGCCATCGCCGGCGGCAGCGCCGGCGGTTACACGACGCTGATGGCGCTTGCGACCACCGACGCGTTCGCAGCCGGATCGAGCCACTACGGCATTTCGGATCTCGCCCTGCTCATGCAACACACGCACAAGTTCGAGTCCGGCTACCTGCACCGCCTGCTTGGCACGAACCCGACGGCCTGGAGGTCGGTCTGCCGTGCGCGCTCGCCCATCCATCTTGTCGATCGGATTCGCTCGCCGCTCATTCTGTTTCAAGGTCTCGACGACAAGGTCGTGCCACCGGAGCAGTCACGGCTGATTGCGGAAACCCTGAAGCGGAAGGGGCGGACCGTCGAGCTTCACGAATTCGCCGGGGAGGGCCACGGCTTCCGAAGGGCCGAGACGATCTCGGCGGTGCTCGAGGCTGAATGCGCGTTCCTGCTGCGCGCGCTCCGGATCACGGACTGAACGGTACCGCCCGCATCGACTTTGGTGCGTGCGCGTCGGGCGCGCCCGGCGCCGCGCTT
This sequence comes from uncultured Hyphomicrobiaceae bacterium, assembly GCA_964456015.1. Lineage (GTDB taxonomy): Bacteria > Pseudomonadota > Alphaproteobacteria > Rhizobiales > Hyphomicrobiaceae. The sequence goes on from CAYWBX010000709.1 coordinate 810, forward strand.
GGCCGCCCTCGCGGAGCAAGCGCGAAGAAGCCGAAGGCATCGTCTGATCACTGCGCGCGCCGATCGAAGAAGCGTGATGCCAGCCGGCCGCGGCAGCATGCGGGCGACGGGCTGGCCGGCCACCAGGGGCGCGGCACGCCGGCTCAGCATTACCGGCAAGCGCACGTGGCGGCGCGTCTCAGCGGGCGAGGACAGTAGGTCTGCAAGGCGACCCTATCGCCGCGGCGCACCTTGACCCGGAACCCCAGCCGCTCGAATGCGCTGTCGTGGATCTGCTCGTTGACCGTCTCTTCGCCCTCCGGAAGCCAGCTTGTGCGCCACCGTCCGAGCACGGCCCGTCGCCAGGGCGCGATCCCTTTGGCGTCCTGGCGGATGAGGCGAATGAACGGCACGGCGCGGCTCAGCCTGTAGACGCCATTCGAGGTCGGATCCACGGCTTCCCCAAGGGGATCGGGCCGCGCCTGCCGTCTGAGGCGCGCGATGTCGAACGCGGCACCAGTCGTTGCCGCGACCCGCTCGGCCATCCAAAGCAATGAGATGTCGGAGAGCGCGCTGTCGGGATACCCGCCGCCGACATTGGCGTGACAGCCGGGAAACCAGACTTGCTCGATATGCTGGCCGGAAGGCAGGGGCTGCCCCTTGGGCTTCGTCCAGAAAATCGGCCGGAAGGCGCTCCGCGGCTCGTCGATCGAGAGCGCGTGCAGTCCGACATCGACGCCAGCCTCCAGCGCCGTTGAATGCAGGCTCAGCGCGCGCCTGATCCAGCCGCGACGCAGATACGGCAGGCCGATGCTGCCGACGGTGTCCCAGATGCCGATGCAGCGGATGCGCAGCGCCGGATGCATCGCCGGCCCGAGCGCGGCGAGCCGGATGCTCGCATCTCCCGTCCGCATTGCCTGATAGACGTCCCAGACCTCTTCGATCCGACCCGGGTCGGGCTCGCGAAGGAGGCCGACGCGCGTGAGGAGCCCAGCGAGGCTGCGCGCCTGAAAGGCGCCGCGCGAGAAGCCGAACAGGTAGATCTCGTCACCCGGCGCGTAGTTCTCGATCAGGAATCGGTAGCCCGTCTGGATGCGCTCGGTCACTCCGATGCCGATCGCGCCGGCGGCGAACGTGAAGCGGCCCAGCGCCTTCTCCGTCGCGATTCCGATCACATAGTGGGCGCGCTGCTCGATGCCATGGTCGCAGTGCTCAGGGACAGCCCGAAACAGTTTCACGACGTTCGTCGTCTCGTCCTTCGCGTCCGGCTTGTTCCAGGTGCCGTCGAAGAAGCACATCAATCGCTTCATGCGCGAGCTCCCGAGGCCCGTCGGCGTCCCAATTTCCCTCAGCGCCTGCGGCTGAACCGCTCGACGAGCGTTCCGATGATCCCCTTAGGCATATAGATGATGAACAGAATGAGGAGGAGGCCGTAGAGG
>CAYWBX010000710.1:0-2226 GCA_964456015.1 uncultured Hyphomicrobiaceae bacterium
ATGCTGATCTGCGCGAAATGGCCGCGCTGGTCATGACGCACGCTCGGCGGAGGCTACTCTAGCGCGAAGTGAAGTGTCGTTTGCGGAAGGACGCCGACCGACGGGCCTCGGCGTCGTCTGACCCGCGGCCACAGGGGCGCCAGCCCCGGGTCGTTTCGACTTGATCTCGCGGCGCGCAAGTCGCTAAGAGCATGGCTCGCAATCGGACGGTAGACCGCAATCATGGCGGACGCGGCAAGACAAGGTTCGGAGGCGGGCAAGCCGGCTCAGTCGTTCGTCTCGGAGGGTCGGGACGGTCTGCCGCTTGCTGTGGTGCAGCGCGGGAATGCCGAAGTTTCCGGGGTTGCCCACCCGCTGCTGCGACGCGTGCTCTGGAAGATCCGCTTTCTGCCGCTGGTCATGCTCTTGCTCATGACGGGAGGCGTCATCGGTCTCTATTTCCAGCCGCCCGGCTTGAAGCTCCTTTTTTCGTGGCTGAAGTTGACGCCGGGCGGCGGTACCTCGTCCCCGATCGCCGTACCCGTCGCGCGCAAGCCATCTTCCGCTGCCGAGAGCGAACGGCGGCGCTTCGTGGCTGGCCTCGGCAAGCTCTTGCCCGCCGGCGATGTCCTGATGATCGCGCCGCCCTATGGCGCAGGCGATGCCCGCATCGCAGAATTAAAGGTTGCCGAGGGCGATCGCGTTCGCAAGGGGCAGTTGCTGGTCGTGCTCGATAACGAGCAGGCCTTGCAGGCGATTGTCGAAAGCGCGCGCGCCACCGTTGCAGCGCGCGAGGCGGCCGTCGCGCAGGCTCTGAACCAGGTGCGCGCCAGCCGGAGCGAGGCGCGTGCCGCGCTCGAGCGCGCCGAGGCGACCTCGCGCAACGCCCAGGCGGAGCTGCAGCGCGTCGAGGCGCTCTTCAGCAAGGGAATCTCATCGGAAGCAACTTACCTGCAGAAGCGCACAATTCGTGACGAGGCGGCCCGCGAAGTGGAGAAGGCGCGCGCGACGCTCTCGCGCTGGGAAGGCTATGAGCCCGAACAGCATCCGGACGTTGTGCTCGCCCGGCGCAACCTCGATGCCGCTAAGTCCGAGCTTGCGCGGGCCCTGAGCGATCTCGAGAGGGCCCACGTCAACGCTCCGATCGATGGCACGGTGCTGACATTGCACGTTCGCCCCGGCGAGAAGCCCGGCAGCAAAGGCATCATGAACCTCGGCAATATCGACCGCATGACGGTCGAGATCGAGGTCTATCAGACGCAGATCGCGGCCGTTTCGGTCGGCGATGCCGTGGAGATCACGGCTGAGGCGCTCCCCGGTCCGCTGAAGGCGGTGGTGACGCGCATCGGTCTGGAGGTCGGCCGGCAGGTGCTCACTGATCCGAACCCGGCGGCGAACACCGACGCCCGCGTCGTCAAGGTCTACGCCGAGCTCGAGCCCGAATCGTCGCAGATTGCCCGACGGTTTACGAACCTTCAGGTGCTCGCTCGGATCAGCGTCAAGAGCCAGCCGTGACCGAACTGCTCGCGCGCCTCTTCGGCCGCTTGCCGATCGGATGGCTTCAGCTCGTCCACAATCCGACGCGCCTTGCGGCAGCACTCGCCGGCGTGGCCTTCGCGAACATCCTCATCCTGATGCAGCTCGGCTTTCTCGGCGCGCTCGTCGGCAGCATCCGCCTGCCCTATGACCAGTTCAATGCCGACATCCTGATTTCTTCTTCCGATATGAACACGCTCGCGGACTCGAGCCCTCTGCCGCGCCAGCGCATGTTCGAGGCGCTGGCCGTGCCGGGTGTTGGGCGCGCGACGCCGCTCTATTACGGAAAGATCGACTGGAAGCAGCCGGACGGCTCGATCCGAACGCTCGACGCCTTTGGCGTGGACCCTCAGACGAGGGCTTTTCGCACGCCCGCGATCGATGCCATGCGCGATCAGATCGCGATCTCGGATGTCGCCCTGATTGATCGGCGCACGCGCAATGTTCCGGCGGCCTTCTTTGCGGCGATCGACAGAGGGGAGGTCTATCAATTCGAAGCGAAGGGGCGCACGCTGAGCGTCGTCGGAACCTTCAGCATCGGCGGAGGGTTTTCGGCCGACGGCTATCTCGTCGTCTCGGACCAGACGTTCCTGAAGCTGTTTCCGCAACGTGCGGCGGGTGCGCCAAACCACATTCTCGTGACGCTCGAGCCGGGCGCCCGCCGCGAGGACGTCATCGCCAGGCTCAGACAGGTCTTGCCCGCCTATGACA
>CAYWBX010000711.1:0-2225 GCA_964456015.1 uncultured Hyphomicrobiaceae bacterium
CAATCCGGCCGACATGCCGGATCAGGTCAAGATCGCGCACATCGAAGAGCCATGGATCGAGGCGACGATCCTGGTGCCGGACGAGCACCTGGGCGCCGTGCTCAAGCTCTGCCAGGATCGCCGTGGCCGGCAGAAAAACCTCACGTACGTCGGCTCCCGCGCCATGGTGGTCTATGAGCTGCCCCTGAACGAGGTGGTGTTCGACTTCTACGACCGGCTGAAATCGGTCTCGCGCGGCTATGCCTCGTTCGACTACCAGCTCAAGGGCTACGAGGAGGGCGATCTCGTCAAGCTTACGATCCTGGTCAACGGTGAGCCGGTCGACGCCCTCTCGATCATTGTGCACAGGTCTCGCGCGGAAAGCCGCGGACGTGCCATGTGCGAGAAGCTCAAGGAGCTCATTCCCCCGCATCTCTTCCAGATCCCGGTGCAGGCGGCGATCGGCGCTAAGGTGATTGCGCGCGAGACGATCCGCGCCCTGCGCAAGGACGTGCTGGCGAAATGCTACGGCGGCGACATCACGCGCAAGCGCAAGCTTCTCGAGAAGCAGAAGGCCGGCAAGAAGAAGATGCGCGAGTTCGGCCAGGTCGAGATCCCGCAGGAGGCGTTCATCGCCGCACTCAAGATGGACGAGAACTGAGCCGCTCGCCCCGGACGGAACCGGCGATAGGCAACCGGCGCGACATTGACGCCACCCGGCGGTCTTTATGTCGAGCTGCCTGAGGGATCTGACGGAAACGACCCATGCCCCGCCTCGCGCTTTACCAACCGGACATTCCGCAGAACACCGGCACCATCCTGCGGATGGCGGCCTGCCTCGGCGTCGCGGTCGATGTGATCGCCCCGATGGGGTTCGATATGACCGACCGCGCGTTGCGCCGCGCCGGCCTCGACTATCTCGATCACGTCGAGATCAGCCGCCACGGCTCGTTTGACGAGTTCAATGCCTGGAGGCTCGGCGAGAACCGCCGCCTCATTCTTTTCACCTCGCACGGCGCGATTGCGCATCACGCCTGCGACGTCCGCGCGCGCGACGTCCTGCTTCTCGGCCGCGAGAGCGCGGGCGTGCCGGAGGCCGTGCATCGCAGCGCCGATGCGCGGGTGCGCATTCCCATGCGTCCGGGGTTGCGCTCGCTCAACATCGCCGTCGCCGCGGCCATGGCGCTTTCCGACGCCTTGCAGAAGACCTGCGGATGGCCCGATGCGCTCGCGATGCCAGGGAGCGGCGTGTCATGAGCACGGGCGGCGGGGAGGCCGGTCCGGCAAGGGCACTGGTCACGCCGGGCCGAACGACCGGGCCGTCGGGCATCGGCGGCTGGCTGCTCTTGCCCGCCTTCGGACTTGTGTTTGCGCCGGTTCCGGCGGCGCTGGAAATGCTGGAAATCGCCAAGCTCATGACGCCGGTCAACTGGCGTCTGCTCACAGATCCGGCGAGCCAAGCCTATCACCCTTTCTATGCCTGGCTGCTGCCGGCGGAGTTCGCCTTGAACGGCGCGATCCTCGTTTTTGCGGTCGCGATTTTCGTTCTCTTCCTGCGGAAATCGCCACGAACGCCGAACCTGATCTGTGCGCTCTACATAGTCACGGCTATCGTCGTTGTCGCCGATACGGTGCTCGCGGCACAGATTCCCGGCTTTGAATGGGATCGCCGCACTTTCCGCGAGCTCGTCCGGGCAATCGCGGGCGTTGCGATCTGGGTGCCGTACTTCGTCCTCTCTCGTCGTGTGCGCAATACGTTCGGCGTCAATGCGGGGCTGACATGACGGCTGGCGGACGGCCGGCCGCGGTGACCTTCGTGCTCGTCACCGTCGTGCTCGACGTGCTGGCGCTCGGCCTGATGATCCCGGTGCTGCCCAAGCTCGTCGAGCGAATGGCAGGCTCGACGCAGTCGGCGGCCGTCGCAATCGGCATCTTCGGCACGGCCTGGGCGCTGATGCAGCTTGTCTTTTCACCCATCCTCGGCGCGCTCTCCGACCGCTTTGGCCGGCGACCGGTGCTGCTGCTGTCCTCGCTGGGGCTCGGGCTCGACTACATCCTGATGGCGCTGGCGCCGAACCTCACGTGGCTGTTCATCGGGCGGGTCATTTCGGGGATCACGGCGGCCACCTTTGCGACGGCGACCGCTTACATCGCGGATGTCACACCGTCGGCCGAGCGCGCCGGTAAGTTCGGTCTCATTGGCGCCGCCTTCGGCGCGGGCTTCGTGATGGGACCGGCGCTCGGCG
>CAYWBX010000712.1:0-2220 GCA_964456015.1 uncultured Hyphomicrobiaceae bacterium
CCCTCGACCTCGAGCGCCGCAAGCTCTTCCTGCATCTTCTGCATCCGCCCCTGCAGCTCCTGGGCCTGCTTCATCACCTTCAGGATGTCCTTCATGATGACTGTCCTCGCTCGCTGTCAGTCGCGATGCAGCCACTCGCTCGACCGGCGTCGAGCCTGACCGCACCCGGCGGGATTCGCGACTTCCCCACGCAATCAGCCTGCCGCCTGATCGTCGTCACTCGCCGCCGTCACCGGCTTCACGCTCGTGATCCTAGCTTCGGGAAAGACCCCAAGCAGTGCCGCGACCGCGGGATGCTGTTTTAGCGCCTCGAGCTCGCGTGCCTCGCGCTCCCGTCTGACCTCGCCGAGCGGCCGCTGTCCGATCTTGTCGCTCACCGCCACCATCCAGCGCCGCCCAGTCCACCGGTTGAGTTTCTCGCGCAGCTCGTTCGCCATCTCCGGCGGGGCGCCGGGCAGGAGATGGATCTCGATTGCACCCGCCGGATCGAACCTCACGAGGCTGACATGGTCCTCGAGATTGAGCTTCAGCATGGCATCGCGCTTGCGCCCGACCAGTTCGACCACCTCGAGAAACGAGCGCGGGTCGGCCAGCGGAGCCGCGCGTGCGGCGTCCGCCGCCAAGGGCTCCGTGCCATCGCCCTCGTTCGTTTCCCCGTTGTCTTCGCCGGCGTCAAAGGCCCCGTAGTCTTCCGGACCTTGCGGCGGCGGCGCCTCGCTAGCAGCGGCGGTCTGTGCGCGGCTCTGTCCTCCATCCGCAGGCAGCGAAGTTCGCTCCCCGCCCACGCTGGACTCTCTCGGCTCGACGCCTGCGGGTCTCGACGACGGCGGCAATCCGCCGCCCAGTCGGGCAATGATATCCTCCGGGCTCGGCAGGTCCGCCGCATGCGCAATCCGGATCAGCACCATCTCGCTCGCCGTGTAGGCGTCGGGCGCGCGCTGCGCCTCGTCGAATCCCTTGGCAAGCATCTGCCAGGCTCGCGACAGCACGCCGATGGAAACCGCACTGCTGAGCGCCTGCCCGCGCCGGTTTTCCTCGGCGGAAAGCTCGCGGCCCGCCGCGTCGGCGCCGATGATTTTGATGCGGGTCGCGAGGTGCACCGCTTCGGCCAATTCAGCCATCGTTTCGACCGGGTCAGCGCCATCGCGATGCATTGCTTCGAACGCCGTCAAGGCCTCTCGCGTGCGGCCGGCAAGAAGGTGCTCGAGCAGATCGAACAGACGCCCGCGGTCGGCGAGGCCAAGCATCGCCCGCACATCCTCGGCCGCCACGATGCCCTTGCCTGCCGCCGACGTGGCGAGGGCGCGATCGAGCAGCGAGAGCGCGTCGCGCACCGAACCTTCCGCGGCACGCGCAATCAGCCTCAGCGCCTCGTCTTCGGCCCGGGCTCCTTCTTTCGCGGCGATATTTCCCAAATGCGCCATCAGGCGCGGCACGTCGACGCGTCGTAGATCAAACCTCTGGCAGCGCGAGAGCACCGTCACCGGGACTTTGCGGACCTCGGTCGTAGCGAATATGAACTTGACGTGCGGCGGAGGCTCCTCGAGCGTCTTCAACAGCGCGTTGAAGGCGCTTTTGGACAACATGTGTACTTCGTCGATGATGTACACTTTGGTGCGTGCGAGAGTCGGCAAGTAGCGCGCGCCATCGATGATATCGCGGATGTTTTCGACACCCGTATGCGAGGCCGCATCCATCTCGATGACGTCGGGATGCCTGCTCTCCATGATCTCGCGGCAATGGACGCCGAGGTCGGGCATATCGACAGTCGGGCGATCGACCTTTCCTGGAACGGAATAGTTAAGCGCCCGCGCCAGAATGCGCGCGGTGGTGGTCTTGCCGACGCCTCGCACCCCGGTCAGCATGTAGCCCTGCGCGATCCGGTCCGCGGCAAAGGCATTGCGCAGCGTCCGGACCATGGCGTCCTGGCCGATCAGATCGTCAAAGGTCGCGGGCCGGTATTTTCTCGCCAGGACGACATAGCCTTCACCCCGGCTGCCGCCCACGGACGGCGTTTCGGGCGTCGAGGCGACCGCCTCGATCGCTGCCCCCGCGGCGTCGCCTCGCTCGTCGCTGCCCTTTCGTTTCGCCATGCTGTCTTTCGTCCGGGAGCCATCTGCGCCCAACGGCGGGGCGTACCGGCAGGCGCTCGATCTACTTGCGCTCCGCGAAGAAGCGGGTTTCCCGGAGGCGCATGCGCCAGGAGGCTGACGGTGACCC
>CAYWBX010000713.1:0-2218 GCA_964456015.1 uncultured Hyphomicrobiaceae bacterium
CCAGTGCCCGACCAGGCCGTCCGGGCGTGGCGCGGGGGGGGGCGGCATCGGGGGTCGCCACCCCGAAACGTCCACGGGCGGGGGCGGCCGGGGGGGGTGTCGCCGCTGCCGCGTCCGCACTCGGTGTGTGGCTTGCCTCGAACCGGGTCGCCCGCTTTCTCACGGCCTCTCTGGCGCGACGGATCCTTGTCGGCAACCTCGTCGGCCTGCTCGTGCTGCTGGTCGGGATCCTCTGGCTCAATCAGCATCAGCGATGGCTGATCGATGCGAAGCGGCAAAGTCTGCTCGTGCAGGGTGAGATCATCGCGGCGGCCATCGCCGCGAGCGCCTCGCTCGAGACCGATCGCCTGACGTTCGACCCGGAACGTCTGCCTGAGGTGGAAGGGGCTAGGCTTCCCTACCGCGACGACGCGTTCGCGGCGCTGGAACTGTCACTGCGACCTGACCGCGTCGGTCCAGTGCTGCGTCGCCTCATTCAGCACGCACACAATACGCGCGCCCGCATTTACGACCGCGAGGGCGAGCTCCTCGTCGACACGCACCGCCCGACCGGCAGGATCGAGACGCCGACCGGCGAGCCGGGCGAGCGGATCCGCGTCAAGACGTTCTGGACCCGGCTCTTCGCCTTCCTGGATGCGAGCGAACTGCAGGTCTACCGGGAAATCGGCAGCGCCAACGGCAACTACTATCCGGAGGTCCGCGAGGCGCTGCGCGGCCGCACGCCCGCCCCTGCGCTGCTCCTCAACGAGCGGGACAAGCAACTTGTGTCGCTTGCGGTCCCCATCCAGCGGCGCAACTCGACGCTCGGCGCCCTCATGCTCTCGACGCGCCCGGGCGAGATCGACGACGTTCTTGCCAAGGAGCGGCGGCTCATTCTGTCGCTGGCCGCGATGGCGTTGCTCACGACGCTGATGACGTCGCACTTGCTCAACCGCACGATTGCCGGGCCGGTTCGCCGTCTGTCGGCCGCCGCGGAGCAGGTCACCCAGAGCATCAACGCGCGCGCCGACCTGCCCGATTACAGCGACCGCCGCGACGAGGTGGGCCAGATGAGCGACGCCTTTAAGCGGATGACGGCGGCCCTCTACCGGCGGATCGAAGCGAGCGAGCGGTTTGCAGCCGACGTCGCACACGAATTGAAGAATCCGCTGGCCGCGGCACGGGCGACGGCCGAGCTGATGAGCTATGTGCGCACGGAAGCGGAGCGCGTCGAACTGGCGCGCCAGATCCAGGATGAGTTGGCGCGGCTCAATCGCTTGATTACCGACGTCTCGAACGCCTCCCGCCTCGAGGCCGAACTGGCGCGCCAAAACAGCAAGCCGGTCGATGTCGCCGCCGTGCTCACAAGTCTGGTGCACGTCTTCCGCGACGTCGGCGCCGAGGGCATCGAGATCGAGCTCGCGCTGGCCGAGAACAGTCCCGGCGGTCCGCTTGTGGTGAAGGGGCATGAAGGCAGCATCCGTCAGGTTTTCACCAACCTCATCGACAACGCGGTGTCCTTCTCGAAGCCCGGGCAGAAGGTGACGGTGAGGGCGGAGCGCATCGGCGGCGAGGTCGAGATCGTCGTCGAGGACGAGGGGCCCGGGATTCCGGACGGCAACCTGGAGAAGATCTTCGAGCGGTTCTATTCGGATCGTCCCGAAAGCGATCACACGCGCGGCAAGAATTCGGGCCTCGGCCTTAGCATCTCCCGCGACATCGTCCTCGCCCACGAGGGACGCATTTGGGCGGAGAACAGGCGCGATCCGGCGAGCGGCGCGCGCATCGCGGGGGCGCGTTTCGTCGTCCGCCTGCGCGCCGATGTGCCGCTCGCCGCGCGTGGCCAGAGCCTGGCGCAGCGCCGCTCGCCGGAATAGCAGGTCGAGAGCAGGTCGAGATGCTCCAGCACGCCACCTGCGTTGCCATTGATGGAGCCGGCGTCCTCCTTCTCGGTCCCTCGGGGGCCGGCAAGTCCGACCTGGCGCTGCGGCTCCTTCAGTCGCGCTGGCATTGGGACGCCCGCGACGTCGAGGTGCGGCTTGTTGCCGACGATCAGGTGCTCCTGGCGCTCGATGGCGGGCGGCTCATGGCGTCGTCGCCCCCCGCGATCGCCGGAAAGCTCGAAGTGCGCGGTCTCGGGATCGTGCAGCTTGGCGCCGCGATCCTCTCCTCCGTGCCCGTCCGACTTGCGGTCGAACTGGTGCGGGACGGCGGGATCGAGCGCTTTCCCGAAACGGAG
>CAYWBX010000714.1:0-2215 GCA_964456015.1 uncultured Hyphomicrobiaceae bacterium
CCAGCCGGTCCTCGAGGCCGGCCCAGAGCGAGGCCATCAGCGCCGCCGGCGCGGGGCGCGCGGGGCGCCGGCGGCCGCCGCGGCCGAGGTCGCCGCGGCCGCGGCCGTCGCGGCAGGAACTGGCTCTCCTGCGCCGTCGGCCGCGCGCCGGGCCTCCCGCGCCAGGACCTCGACCGCCCGATAGACGTCGCGCTGCGTCGGCTCGATGCCGCGGGCGCGGAACTCGGCGATGAGGTGGGCGAGGGTGGCGACGCCGGCCAGGGCCGCCTCCGGCCAGTCGCCGACGGGGGCGGCAAAGCCCATGGCGACGGCAAAGCCCGCCGTCTCCTCGTCGGTCTCGCCGACCCAGCCGGCGGCATAGATGCGCTTGTCGCCGCGCGCATCCGGCACGCCTTCAAACGGCGTCGCCACGTGAATCGAGAGCGTGCTCATGAAACCCCTAAGCATTTGCGCGCCGCGACCGGCTCCAGCGCGGGCAGTCGCGGCGCGGCCTCACAGGCCTTAGCCGACCGTATCGCCGGAGTTGCCGGAGACGCCGCGGCAGAGGAGATCGGGCCGGCGCCACATGACGAGCAGGTTGGACTGCGTCAGGAACTCGAGGCCGCGACCGTGCTTCATCGGCTCCTGCTTGGCGTAGTAGAGCCGTCCCGGCAGGTTGGCGGCTTCGAGGAAGTCGCCCGGCGCCACGTACTGGCGGGCCGACTCGGTGGTGCCGAGCGGAAAGAAGATCGCCTCGCCCGCCGGCACGAACCGCCGGTTCGTGTAGGTGCCGGTGGCGTCGACCGCGTTCGCCGAACCCGAGTACTCGATGAAGGTGACGTCCTGGTAGGTGAAGGAGAAGCGGCGATCCTTCAAGGTCGGGTTCATGGCGACCATCAGCATGTGCGCCGACATCGCCGCATCGTGCACCTTCTTGACCTCGGTGTCGGCGAACATCGATTCCATGAACTCAGGGGACGCGATGCAAGCGACCCCGGTCATGGTCTCGCCGCGCGCGTCGTTCTCGAAGGCGCGCTTGATGGCGCGCAGCTTGCGGGCGACGTTGGGGCTGCCTGCGAAGTCGAAGGCGGCGACCTTCTGCGTGATGCCGAAGGCGGTGAAGTAGTTGACGACCACCGTGCCGTCGGCGTCGAGAATCTTGCCCTGCAGCGCGTTCACCCGATACCACTCGTGCGTGATCTGGTGCTTCATCGCCATGGTGACGAGCTTCTCGTTCACCTTGTCCTCGACCATCTTCGGCATCATGCGGTTGAAGTAGGCGAGGTTCTGGATGTCGGCGACGGTGACCGCGTCCTCGTGCGTGACCTGCGGGATCTCGAACGTGATGCGGTCGCGCTTTCCGACCGAGCCGCGCGTTCCGGGCGCGCCGCGTGTCGTCATCGGCAGGAGGTTGAGCGACCAGTTCTGCCGCTCGATCGAGACGTACGTTGTCCCGAGCGCCACGGGCTCGGGGAAGATGCCGAGCTGGGTGACGAGCCCGTAGTTGTTCGGGATGATGTTCATCGCCTCGGTCAGCTCGGCGGCCGACCACTCGCGATTGAGGAAGGCGTCTGCGATCAGTTCCATGAGGTGTGATCCTTTTGCGTGGGGTCAGCCGCGCGTCCGGCCGGCTCCCCGTGAGGGGAGCGGGACGCGCCATGAATTACGCGCCCTGGCGCACGATGATCCCGGCGGCCGCGAGCTGGGCCATCGCCGCCTGCTTGAGCTGGCTCGTCGAGACCGAGGAATGCCACTTGAGCCCGAGGTTCGACACCTCGGCCGGCCCGCGCACCAGCAGCACGACGTCCGTGACGTCGCCCGCCGAGGCGTCGACGGGCTGCAGCGCGATGGCGCGCGCGATCTCGCGGCCGTCGCTCGCGGTCGGATTGACGGGCGCCCATTTGCCGGAGCCCGCCGCGACCGTCACGTCAAAGCCGTCGCCGAGCGCGAAGTCGGTCGAGCCGTCGGCGAGCGTGAACTTGATGTCGTTGTCGAAGGCGCCCGAGCCCGACGCCATGACGACGTCGCCGATCACGAATCCGTCGGGGTCGGTGACGCGGAAGGTGCCGTTGTTGGCGGCGGTGGCGATGCAGCGCACGGTGTAGACGCCGACCTTGGCGCCGGCCCTGACCGGGCTCGTGCCGTCGAGCGTCAGCGTGCCGTTGCCGGTGTTGCCGCCGGACTTCGCGGCCGATGTGGCGGAGCCCTTTGTAATCTGGCCCAGCACCATGCCGAG
>CAYWBX010000715.1:0-414 GCA_964456015.1 uncultured Hyphomicrobiaceae bacterium
GGAGCGAAGCCGCCACCCGTGAGGTCGTCCGTCGGCAGCTCGAAAGCCGCCTGCAGAAACTTGACGCCGACTGCCAATTGGGCGTCGCGACCTTCAAGAAAGAGTATGACGACGCCGCACAGCCGCTCACCGAGCGCCGCGCCGCCCTGGTCGAAGGCCTGAAAATCTAGCTCGCGCAAATTGGCTGGGGCCGGGGCAACTTTAACCCCGGCCTTCTTGCTTTAACGGATCGCCTTGCGCGTTGACACCGTGCGCTGGGCGAGGCGCCACTTGGCCATGACTTGCGTCACGGCCTCGGTTTCGAGCTTGTGCACCAGTGCCGCGCTTTCCTTATCGGCGGCGGGAGTGAAGGTGGCCTCTGTCGCCTTGGACCTTGCGGCGCCGGCGATCTGCTTCGTCGCCAGGGCTGCCAGG
>CAYWBX010000715.1:424-1560 GCA_964456015.1 uncultured Hyphomicrobiaceae bacterium
CGCGTGCGGGCCCCTTGTCGAGTGCGGCGAGCGCCGGCTCGGGAGCCTTGGCAACCGCGACGATGTTGCTTTCGACCGGCTTCTTGGCGACCGGCTCAGTTTGCGCCACCACGATCTGCGGCTTTGCAGGTTCGGTCTTCGGCACCGGCGCCCGGGCCACTGCCGTCGTCGGCGTCTTACCCGTGTACCAAGCCTGCGTCTGCAGGAACTCACGCTCCTTGCGGTCGCCGCCTTTGACGGGAGCCTTGCCCGCGTAGGTGACGCGGACAGGCGCCACGCCGGCATCGATAAAGCCGAGCAGGCGCGCGACCTCGCGGGAGAGATCGATCAGGCGGTTGCCGGCGTAGGGGCCGCGGTCATTGACGCGCACGAGCACAGTGCGGCCGTTGCGCTTGTTGGTAACGTAGGCATAGCTCGGCAGGGGCATCGTCGGATGGGCGGCCGAGAGCGCATGCATGTTGAAACGCTCGCCGTTGGCCGTCTTGCGGCCATGGAATCTGATGCCGTACCAGGATGCCGTGCCGTGGCGGTCGTACAGTGGATCGACACGCGGCTCGTACCAGCGGCCGTTGATCTTGTAGGGCCGACCGACCTTCTCGTAGGCCTCGGCGGTCGCGGTGGCGCCCTGCACGACAAGACCGGCGAGGGTCGCACCAAGAAGGGCGATGTATCGACAATAGGAGGAAAGCGAAGGCGAACGCATACAGAGCCCCCGTAGTTGAATTGACGTTGTGGTGAGGCGCTCCAGATAGTTAATTTCGTCGGCTCAGACAAGAACTGAACTCCGACACAGCCTGGCCAAATCGTCGCACGCCGCCGGCGCGCTGCATTTCACCGCAGGCACGGCGATTGTTCCCAGATGCCGCTTGCGGCGGGAGCAGAGGCGCGTCTAACCTTCCGAAAACAGTGGACAAACGGGGGGTTGAGCGGAGGAGCATCATGCCCGAGACATATATGCCCGGCTTCGGCAACGACTTTGAGTCGGAAGCCCTGCCCGGCGCCCTGCCGCAAGGCCAGAACTCGCCGCAGAAGTGCGCTTACGGGCTCTACGCAGAGCAGCTTTCAGGCTCGCCCTTCACCGCGCCGCGCGGCACCAACGAGCGCTCCTGGCTCTACCGGATCCGCCCTTCGGTGCG
>CAYWBX010000715.1:1570-2210 GCA_964456015.1 uncultured Hyphomicrobiaceae bacterium
GCGCCACACCGGCCCCTTCCGCAAAATCGACTTGCCGCTCTGGCGGACCGCACCCGCCGTCGACGATCACGAGCTGCCGCTCGGACAGTACCGCTGGGGACCGGTGCCGATACCTAAGGAGCCGCTGACGTTCCTTTCCGGCATGCGGACGATGACGACGGCGGGCGACGTCAACACCCAGGCCGGCATGGCGGCGCACGTCTTCCTCGTCACCCGGTCGATGCAGGACGAGTACTTTTTCAGCGCCGACGGCGAACTTCTGGTGCTGCCCCAACAGGGGAGCCTCCGCTTCTTCACCGAGTTCGGCCGCATCAGCGTCGGGCCAGGCGAGCTCTGCGTCATCCCGCGCGGCATGAAGTTCAAGGTCGAGCTGGTGGACGGCCCGGCCCGCGGCTACTGCTGCGAGAACTACGGAGCGAAGTTCACGCTCCCCGACCGCGGACCCATAGGCGCCAACTGTCTTGCGAACCCGCGGGACTTCAAGACGCCGGTCGCCGCCTTCGAGGACAAGGAGACGCCGACGACGCTCACCGTCAAGTGGTGCGGCAGGTTCCACGAGACGAAGCTCGGCCACTCCCCGCTCGACGTCGTGGCCTGGCACGGCAACTACGCGCCCTACAAGTACAACCTGCGACACTAT
>CAYWBX010000716.1:0-2208 GCA_964456015.1 uncultured Hyphomicrobiaceae bacterium
GTGATCGGTGCCTTCGTGCCGCTTGCGCCAGGCCTCATAAATCGCGCGGCTCTCCGGATCGTTATTCGAGCCGTTGAGGAGCACGATCTCGCCGCGGAAGCCGCGCGCATCCAAAAGGTCGCGCAAGTAGGCCTCCGTTCTGACGGACTCGGTGAAGATGACGGCCTTGCGCGCACCACCCTTGGCCACAATGCCATCGAGGATGCGCGGCAAAGCCGACGCGAGCGCATCGCCCTTCGCGTTGGGACCGATGGAGCGGGCGAGGTCTCTGAGCGCTGTAAGCTCGGCGATTTCAGCCTCTAGCTTGACAGGATCAACCTCAACCTCCTCATCGTCCTCGGTGTCGAGATCTTCGGTGCGCTCGTCTTCGGTCTCAATGTCTGCCACTTCGGCCAGTGAGGCGCGGTGGCGCCGCTTCAAGGTGCTTATAGAGGCATCGAGCGTCTGCGCAATCGCGTACGTTGATGAACCAAGGATCTTTTGGTAGCCCATCAACACAAGAGGATTGTTACGATCGCCAAAGAGAATCGTGTCGGGTCGCTTCAAAAAGTTGGAGACGCCGAGATAGAGTTTGTGCTCTTGGTCCGCTGGTTCGTAGGTTTCAAGGTGCAGGTTGCGCCGCGTGTAGGCAATGTGCCCCGCTTCCAGCACCGTCTTGCGGAGCGTGCGCCGCATCACCGGCTGAAGGCGTTCGCGCAACATCAGTGGAGCGGAGCTGCCCGCGGCGCGCCCCACATAATTCGCTTTGAACGTATCCTCGTCACCGAACACATGCTCATCAACAATGGAAACGAGCCCGTACAGCTCGAGAAGTGAGTTCTGGAGGGGCGTCGCCGTCAGGAGAACGCGGAACGGCCCTTTTTCGCCGCCCAGCGCCTGCTTTAGCCTTTTCGCGCGCGCCGCGCCTGACTTCCGATGAACGTTGCGCAAGCGATGCGCTTCGTCCATCACGACAAGATTCCAAGGCGTCGTGCCGATGGTATCGATCTTCTTGTCGGCAAATTCGTAGGAGACAATGATCACTGCATCGGTTCGATCGAAAGGCTTCGTGCCCTTGTTCTTGCGTTCCTGGTCCCGAACGATTTTGGCGTCCAGGATGGCGCTTGGAATAGCAAATTTCGACCAGAGCTCTTGCGCCCACTGCTTGCGCAGCGAAGCAGGCACGATCAGGAGAATGTGACGCCGACGCTCGGCCCATCTTTGGGCAATGACAAGGCCCGCTTCGATCGTTTTCCCAAGCCCCACCTCATCGGCAAGGATTGCCCCCTTTGACAGAGGCGACTTCAACGCAAATAAAGCCGCATCGACCTGATGCGGCTTCATCTCGACCTTGGCGGACGAGAGTGAGCGCGCAAACGCCTCTTGTCCGAGCCCTGAAAGGGTCAGTCGATGAGCGAGGAATTGACTGTGATAGTGGGCGTAGTGGGCCATTCGCTCTCTCATCATCTCAGCCGTGCAATCGTGCTGTGATGAACGTTCATCTCGCGAGCAATCTCGCGAACGGGGCGGCCCTCGACCAACATCCGACGCGCCGTAGCCTGCTGCCAATCATTGAGCTTTGGCCTGCGCCCTAGCTTTCTACCGCTCCGCAGTGCTGCGCGCCGGCCATCAGCGGCACGCTTGGCAATCCGCTCTCGTTCGTCCTCGGCAAGTGCAGAAAGAAACGCGAGGAAACCCTGGCCGATCTTGGTCGTGAGGTCGAGGTGCGGCTTATCGAGCACTTTGATGGCAGCACCTCGGGCATGGACCCGCTGCATGATGGTGATCCCGTCGTGCATGGAGCGGGTGGCGCGGTCCCATTCGGCAAGCACGAGCACGTCGCCAGCCCCGAGCGCATCGATTGCCTTCTCCAGCTCGGGCCGGCCCTTGACGTCCTTCCGGGATGCCTTCTCGGCGAACACGACCTCACAGCCAGCAGCACGCAATGCGCCAAGCTGGCGATCGAGGTTCTGGTGAAGTGTAGAGACCCGTGCATAGCCGATTAACATGCGGCGACCATATAGCAGTGAGGCGAGATTCGCACCGCACTTTTGCGACTTGCTAACAGCTTGATTTTTCAGCGAGACAATGAGTGGCGCGAAATTCGTGATTTCCGCACCAAACTATGGAAATGTGCGGTTCTTGGTATGCATCAGCTCGCTTGGCCCGCCACAGCGCGCTTGAGCTTCAGGATGTGCCGGAAGACCGCCTCCCAGGCCTCGCTGTCCT
>CAYWBX010000717.1:0-353 GCA_964456015.1 uncultured Hyphomicrobiaceae bacterium
CTGCTGGTCGTCGTTTGTGCGGGCATTGCGCCCGTACGGGATCAGCCGGTCGAGCGGCCATGTATGGACGGCCCCCGGCATGCAAGGGATATTCTTCATGACGGTGATGATTTATCGGCTTGCAGTCATGTATCCGGCCTGATGGAGCGGCCGTTCAGACCGCGGGCCTTGATGGATTCCGCCGATCGACGCCTTATCAATGCTTCGGGCGCGAAGGCCCTCTGGCCGCTTCAGGTCTGTCGATCGCGGTTTTCACCGATCTCACCATCATTCTGACTTCACCCTCGCAAGCTGTAGCCGCACACCTTCCTGACGTCAGGCGGCGGCCACAATCACTGGTGTTCTGTAGCTTT
>CAYWBX010000717.1:363-2205 GCA_964456015.1 uncultured Hyphomicrobiaceae bacterium
CCTGGTCATCATGGCCCAGATGATCCGAGCCATCTTGTTCGCAAGGGCGGTGGCAACGACATTCAGTGGCCGGCGAGCCAGCAGACCCTGCAGCCAGGGCGAAGCCTTGGCGAGGCGGGTATGGCGCCGAGCCGTTCCTTGCCGCCGGTCGAATGTTGCCGAGGAACCAGACCGACCCACGCCGCAAACTGCCGGGCCGAGTCGAAGTGCCCGGGGTCGGCGATGGTTGCGACCAGCGCCGAGGCCGTTATTGGTCCGACACCCGGGATCGTCGCCAGTCGCCGGCTCATCTCATTCGAGCGATGCCACTGCACGATCTTCTTCTCGAATGCCGATATTTGCCGCTTCAGCTCTTCGTAGTGAGCTGCCATCGACATGAGCGTCTCCCGCGCGAGGTCAGGAATCCGCTGGTCGGCTGCGTCGCCGATGATCGCGATCACCTTCGACATGTTCTGAATGCCTTGCGCCGCGATGATCCCGAACTCGGCCAGGTGCGCCCGCAGCGCATTTACTGTCATGGGTCTGCGGGCGAACCAGAAGATCTCTGGCGCGGTGAAGCATCAAGACGCTCTGCTGCTCCGCGCTCTTGATCGGCACAAACCGCATCGTCGGACGGGTCACGGCCTCGCAGATGGCCTCAGCGTCGGCGGCATCGTTCTTGTTTCGCTTGACGAAGGGACGGACGTATTGCGGCGGCATCAGCCGCACCTGGTGCCCCAAGACCGTGAGCTCGCGTGCCCAATAATGCGCTGTCGCGCATGCCTCGATGCCGACAAGACAGGGAGGCAATTCGCCGAAGAAGCGAAGCACCTCAGTGCGGCGAAGACATCGCTTGATCAGCGGATGCCCATGGGCATCGATGCCGTGAACCTGGAAAACATGCTTTGCGATATCGAGACCGACTGTCGTGATCTGCATGATGGATGGCACCTCCACCTTGCCATGGTGCGCGAGGGAGGGGGCCGTCCATCCCATCAGTGCTCGACCGCAGTGCTCAACCGCATCGGGCAGTCGCGGCGTCATGTGGTTCGGGTTCGGGCTACCGCGACAGGGTGGTAACTGGCGGGGCGGTTACCAGGCCGGCTCCAGGGAAAAGGCGCGTCGTTGCGCGCCTGTGGCGCACGGAAGCGCCAACCCTGTGCGGTAACTGGTAACTCAGGCTTTCGGGCTGACGGTGGCGAAATTTCGGGCCATTGCCCCCCGTATACGTTTCGGCGCAGAAAGGACCCGCGATTTCAATGGGTTGGCGTAGCATTGCGAAGATGACGATTTCCGGTTACATTTCCGGAAATCGGCCAAAAGGATTGCCGCCATGCCGAGCACTCAGCGAAAGCCCGTCTCTGCCTATCGCCGTCGCCTGAAGCGGCGAGGTGTCGTTCGCGTCGAGGTGCATGTGCGCAAGGGCGACGCCGCGTTGGTCCGCGGTGTGGCTCAAGCCCTCTCCGACCCTACGCGCGAGGCCGAGGCGCGTGCCCTGCTACGCGAGCGCTTCGGCGTGGCCAAGGCGAGGGGCCTCAAGGCACTCCTCGCCGCCGCACCTCTGGAGGGCATCGATCTGACCCGTGAGCGCGACTTCGGGCGCGATGTCGTGCTGTGAACTACCTGATCGACACCAACGTCATTTCCGAGATCCGCAGGGGCACGAAGTGCGATGCCAACGTCGCCGCCTGGTGGGAATCGGTTGACGACGCCGATATCTATCTCAGCGTGCTGGTGCTCGGTGAAATCCGCAAAGGGGTCGAACGGGCTCGGTTAAACGACCCAGCGCAAGCTCGCGCTCTGGAAAAGTGGCTGACCACTGTAGTCCAGTCCTTTGGCGAACGTATCCTGCCTATCGATCAG
>CAYWBX010000718.1:0-2203 GCA_964456015.1 uncultured Hyphomicrobiaceae bacterium
GCCGCCACGCCGGCATCGCGGGACCCGAACCGGCGCCCGATGGCCTCGGCGCCATGTCTCGCGCCGCAGCGCGGCCGGGTCCCCTCGGGCGACGCTTGCCGCATTCCTGACCGCCCGCGGGCGGCTCAGACCGGCAGCGGCACCCGGGCGGCGGTGAAGGCGCGCGCCTGCCGCTCCGACACCTGGTCGACGTGGAAGCCCTCGATCGTCTCGTTGAAGATGCGATAGCTGTTGATGCGGGCATCGAGGTGGAGAAAGACGCCGCCGAGCCCGATCGCCGCCCGGTCCATGAACACGAACTCGCGCGGCACCTTGACCGGGCCCTTCTCCTTGAGCGCCTTGTGCACGGCGAACGCCTCGCGCCGTCCGTACTCGCCGGGCGACGTCCCCTCCGCGATCGAGCGCACGCGGTCGTCGAGCAGAGGCCCGTAGATGAAGCGCGCCCAGATGTTCAGGATCTCGATCAGTTCCTTCGAAAGCCCCGTGAAGCCCCAGGTCTCATAGGCGTGCACCGTCAGCGCCTCATCGCCCTTGAGCAGGCCGTTATAGAGGTCAATGACGCCCTGCACGAACTTCGGCGCGAACGTGCGCATGCAGCCGTAGTCGAGCAGATTGATGCCGCGCGGCTCGCCCGCCTCCTCGAACACATTGTAATTGCCAAGATGCGGATCGCCGTGGATCACGCCGTAGTGCGAGAAGGGGTACCACCAGGCCCGGAACATGGCGCGCGCGATCTGGTTGCGCGCCTCGAGCGGCGCTTCCTTGTACTCGATCACCCGACGGCCGCCGAGCCAGGACATGGTGAGGAGCCGCCGGGTCGACAGGTCGGGCCAGACCGCCGGCACGCGGATCCACGGATCGCCGGAGAAGATCGCCGCATAGAGGGCAATGTGTCGGGCCTCGAGCTCATAGTCGAGTTCCTCGCGCAGCCGCGCCGAGATCTCCTTCAGGATTTCGCCCGTCTCGATCGCCGGGTCCATGCGGGCGTGGATGGCGAAGACGACCTTGAGCTGGTTGACGTCCGCCTCGACCGCCGACTGCATGTCGGGATACTGCAACTTGACCGCCAGCTCCTGCCCGTCGAGGGCGATCGCCCGGTGCACCTGGCCGAGCGAGGCCGAAGCCGCGGCTTCCGTCGGGAAGCTCCGGAACCGGCGCTGCCAGTCGGGCCCGAGTTCAGCCTGCATCCGGCGGCGCACGAAGGCGGGTCCCATCGGGGGGGCGGCGCTTTGCAGCTGGGAGAGCTCGCGGGCGTACTCCGGCGGCAGCGCCTCGGGGATCGTCGAGAGGAGCTGGGCCGCCTTCATGATCGGGCCCTTGAGCCCGCCCAGCGCGGCGGCGAGCTCGCCGGCGTTCTTCGCCCGGTCGAGCTCGTAGCCAAAGAGCCGGCTGCCGGCGATCCGCGCCGCGACCGCGCCCACGTTGGTGCCGACCCGGACATAGCGGGCGGCGCGCGCGGAGAACCGGTTCTGTTCCTCGTCGGCTGGCACTTGCGTTGCGCTCCTCAACTTCCTGGTCATTCCGGCGCTGCGCGGACGTTCCCGCCCCCGACGCCGACGCTCCCGTCCGCCCCTCGCCCCCAACCCGCAGGCAGATCCGGCGGCCTCGCGCGGGGCCCGTCATGGCGGGGCGCGTCCGGCCTCCCTTCAGATCGCAGCGCCGGCGCCGAATTTCAATGACGGCCCGCCGGACGAACGCCTGCGACAGCTTCGAGCGCCTTGCAAGAGACCGGTGCCCGCACGGCGCCCCGAACGCTCCGACGCCACCCCGCTTGCGGCGACCATCGGGGCAAGCCGGAGCGGACGATTGATGTGCTGACTGGACCGGATATCACAATCGGTCCCGGCCGAACGCGAACATTGGCTGGCGGGAGGACGGACAACGTGCAACAACGCCGCGGCTACCTGACGCCCAGCAGCCAGCGCCCCGACCATGCCAGCCGATTGTCCGAACACCCCGCTGCCCGCCCGAGAGCGGATCGTGCTCGGCATCGAGACGAGCTGCGACGAGACGGCGGCTGCCGTCGTCCTGCGAACGGCCGATGGCCGCGGCCGGATTCTTTCCAACGTGGTCAGGTCGCAATGGGAGAAGCATCGGCCCTATGGCGGCGTGGTGACGGAGATTGCGGCGAGTGCGCATGTGGAATGCCTGTATGCCATCGTCCGGCAGGCCGTCCTGGAAGCCGGGATCGACTGGAGCGGCC
>CAYWBX010000719.1:0-2192 GCA_964456015.1 uncultured Hyphomicrobiaceae bacterium
CCGGCTCGGGCGGGCTTTCGCTTGCCGCGTCGAGCGCCCAGATCGGGCTCAAGGTCGTGCTCATCGAGAAGCACAAGATGGGCGGCGATTGTCTCAACTATGGCTGCGTGCCATCGAAGGCGCTTATCGCGGCGGCGCGGCGGGCGCACCACATGCGCACTGCCGATGTGTTCGGGCTCAGAGCCGTCGATCCTCAGATCGATCCCAGGGCCGTCCACGATCATGTCCATTCGGTGATCGCCGCCATCGCGCCCAACGACAGCGTGGAGCGGTTCACCGGCCTCGGCGTACAGGTCATCCAGGCGGCCGGCCGTTTCGTCGACAGGCACACGGTAATGGCCGGCGATACCCTCGTTCGCGCCGCCCGCTTCTGCGTCGCGACCGGCTCATCGCCCGCCGTGCCGCCCATCCCGGGCCTCGACCAAGTGCCTTATTTCACCAATGAGACAATCTTCGACAACACCCGTTCGATTGGCCATCTGATTGTGGTCGGCGGCGGGCCTATCGGTTTAGAGCTCGCACAGGCGCATATGCGACTGGGCGCGCAGGTGACCGTGCTCGAAGGGCTCAAGGCGCTCGGCAAGGACGATCCGGAGCTTTCGGACGTCGTTCTCAAGCGGCTGCGCGCGGAAGGGCTCGTCATTCGGGAAGGGGCCAAGGTCGAGCGGGTGGAAGGGCGTGGCGGGGCGGTGCGCGTCGCAATCGCTACGGCGGAGGGCATGGAGCAGGTCGACGGCACCCACCTTCTGATTGCCACCGGCCGGCAGCCCAATGTTGCCGATCTCAATCTCGAAGCGGCGCAGATCAAGTACGACCGCCGCGGGATTCAGGTGAACAGGAAGCTCGTAACCTCGAACCCCAAGGTGTTCGCCATCGGCGACGTCACCGGGGGGCTGCAGTTCACACACGTTGCCAATTACCATGCCGGTATCGTCTTCCGCCGGCTGCTGCTGCGCGGCTTTGCCAATCTCGTCGGGGGGGCGAGCCTGCGCGACGACCACATTCCCTGGGTCACGTTCACGGATCCCGAGATCGCGCATGTCGGTCTTTCCGAGGATCAGGCACGCGCCAAGCACGGCCGGGTCAACATCTACCGCTGGCCCTATCACGAGAACGACCGGGCGCAGGCGGAGCGCGCACCGGACGGCTTCGTCAAGGTGGTGACCGACCGAAAAGGGAAGATCCTTGGCGCAGGGATCGTCGGCGAGCACGCGGGCGAGTTGATCCAGATGTGGTCGCTCGCCATATCGCAAGGCATGGGGATCACCGCGATGACGCAGTGGATTTCTCCCTATCCGACGTTCAGCGAGGTGAACAAGCGTGCAGCTCTCACCTATTACGCCCAGAAGGCGGGCAGTCCCGCGGTTCGCAGGCTGGTGGGAGTCCTGAAGCGGTTCGGATGATGGCCGGGTTGGCCCCGTTTCGGTCGACCGGCGCGGTGCCCACGGAGGGACGGAGGATTGGACCAGAAGATCGAGCAGGAGGGCAAACGTCGCGCTCCGGGGCCCAGCGCGCTCGGCGGCCGCCTTCGCGGCCTTGGACTTTCCGCCAAGCTGCTTCTGCTCACCGTTGCTTTTGTGATGCTCGCCGAGGTGCTGATCTTCGTTCCGTCGGTAGCGAACTACCGCATCAACTGGCTGCTCGACCGGCTGTCGGCGGCACAGCTTGCGGCCCTGGCGGCCGAAGCCTCGCCGACGGGGAGCGTCCCGCAACCCCTGCAGAACGAGCTCCTGCGCAGCGCGCAGGTGCGATCCGTCGCCATCAAGCGCAGCGAGGAGCGGCTGCTCATTCTTCAGGCAGAGATGCCGGACGCGGTCGATGAGAGCTACGATCTTACCGATATGGCCCGCGGCGGTCCCGGCCCCGGCATCGCAAGCCGCCTCGGCTTCATAGCCGATGCGCTGCGGACGTACCTGTCCGACGGACGCCGCGTGTTGCGGATCATCGGCAAGCCCGACGCCGAGCGCCGCGAGATCGTCGAGATCGTGCTGCCGGAAGCGCCGCTCAAGGCTGCCATGGTGCGCTTCGGCCTCAACATCCTGGGGCTTTCGGTGATCATCTCCATCATCACCGCGGCGCTCGTCTATATGGCGCTCAATCAGCTTCTCGTGCAGCCGATGATGCGCATTGCGCGGAACATGCTGCACTTCAGCGAGAACCCCGAGGACAAGAGCCGGATCATCGTGCCGTCG
>CAYWBX010000720.1:0-2192 GCA_964456015.1 uncultured Hyphomicrobiaceae bacterium
GCAGTGATCAATTATGTCTGTGTTTATAGCAACTTGTTTCTTATGCCGTTTTACTTACTTCAGGGAAGAGCACTTTCTCCCTCCAAAACAGGCCTTATAATCTCAATCCAACCCCTCGTGATGGCAATCACTGCTCCAATCAGTGGTTTCTTCTCTGATAAATTTGGCACAACAATCCCAACTATCATTGGGATGATCATTCTTTCTATAGGAACTTTTTTCTTCTCACATCTCACAAACCTGACATCCATCTACCTGCTTTTAGTGAATCTAGCAATCTTCGGTCTTGGAATCGGGGTGTTTATTACGCCGAACAGTAGCGCAATCATGGGATCTTCACCGCCCAACCAAATGGGAACCTCTGCAGGGCTCTTAGCTACTGCTAGAAATGTCGGAATGGTTTTAGGTATTGGACTAGCAGGAGCTGTATTTTCTACAGTAATGGCTAACACATCTTTAGATCCATTAGGGATCTTTCAGGCGATTTCTGCATCTTATTATGCTGCATTTATTGTCTCCCTATTTGGCATCCTCATCACCATCTTACATAAAAAAAATAATATCAGAAACGCCTCACTCGAGTTTACACGAAAGGATACATCTACAGATGGTTAAAATAATCACAGACACAACTTCCGTCTTACCCAAATCAATTGCTGAAAGTTATCATATTGCAGTTATTCCTCAAATAATCCATATTGACGAAGATACCTTTTACGAGGGTGTTGATATAGACGTTCCTCAGTTTTTACAGAGATTACAAAAATCGAGGTCTCTTCCCAAGACAGCCGCTCCGCCGCCTGAACTCTTCATCCGTGAATTTGAGAAACAAACCGATTCTGCAGAACCAATTATTTGCATTCATCCATCATCTGAGGTAAGCGGAACCGTTCGATCTGCCACACTAGCGGCTCAGGATTTTCCCCATTTGGATATTCGCGTGATAGATACCAGGGTAATAGCAAGTCCCCTGGCCACACTGGTGATTCTTGCAGCTCAATGGGCCCAACAAGGTCTTGATGCCGATGAAATTGTGGAACGTTTAAGAAATATGTCTCAAGCCTGCCAGATTTTATTTCTGGTAGATACATTAGAATATCTGGCCAAAGGTGGGCGAATTGGGGGTGCAGCTGCATTGGTAGGAAGTATGCTACAGATAAAACCGATATTAACTTTTGTAGACGGAAGGGTCGAAGCATTCGAGAAAGAACGCACTCATAAGCGAGCAATGGAGAAATTAATCGGTATTGTCAAAGAGAGAATTCCCAAACAAAATCAACCCCATCTCTCCATTATGCACGCTGGTATACCTGCTCAAGCTGAGGAATTTGCCCGTGATTTAGCCAATCGCTTGTCCATTTCCGAAATCCCCATCTATGAAGTTCCTCCCGCGATTATCACACATGGAGGTCCAGGTATACTTGGGGTTGCATTTTTCACAAAATCCTATGATTAATGCGCAATGAACATCACTCAGATTATAGAAAGGTGGCAAAGTGATCCCTCAATTTCCGAAAATGTGAGTTCATGGAAAGTATTTCCGCCACGCAAACCATTGCTGACAGAATTCCCTCCATCTATTCACCCTCTAGTGGAAAATTCTCTAACCAAAGCGGGAATCAACCACCTTTATCAACACCAATATGAATCCTTTGAAAAAATAATACATCAACAAAATACCCTTATCACAAGCAGCACAGCGAGCGGAAAATCACTCTGTTATAACCTGCCTATCCTCCATACCCTCGCTCATGATACGGATACTTGTGCCCTCTATATTTTTCCAACCAAAGCTCTAGCGCATGATCAATCTCATAAGTTAATCAAATTCATCGCTGGAACAGATTTTAATCCAGCAGCAAAATCTCAACACAGCGCTCCTCTCGTAGGAATATACGATGGCGATACTTCTCATCCTGCCAGACGTTCTATACGAGAAAACGCTCAACTACTTTTCACAAACCCCGACATGCTCCATACCGGCATCTTGCCTCGTCACCCCCAATGGTCTCGTTTTTTTTCACACCTACGATTTATCGTAATAGATGAAATCCATATTTACAGAGGGGTGTTTGGTTCGCATGTTGCCAATGTCATCCGCCGCCTTAAACGTATTGCGTCTTATTATGGTAGTAAACCTGTATTTATCCTGACATCTGGAACAATTTCTAACCCCATGGATTTTGCCCGTC
>CAYWBX010000721.1:0-2169 GCA_964456015.1 uncultured Hyphomicrobiaceae bacterium
GATTGCGCGCGATCGCGCCGGTCCGCATCGAGCTCCATGGAACGGGCGCCCTCGAGGACGGGAGCCGGCGCAACGGTCTCGCCATCGGGCGAAGAGCGATCGCGCCGCGGCCGGTCGCCTTCGCGCCGGCGGTCGAAGCCCGGCCGACGCTGACCGCGTTCGCCCGTGCGGTCGCGGGCATTGCGCTCGCGCCCGCGCCCGCGCTTGCGGCTGCGGCCTTCCGCGAGGGTCTCGGCGTCCGGCGGCTCGCCGAGCCAGACGATCTCCTCACCCGTCAGCTTGGCGATCGCCTCCACGGCCTTGATGTCGTCGGGCGTCACGATCGTTGCGGAGTAGCCTTCGCGGCCGGCACGGCCGGTGCGGCCGATGCGGTGCACGTAGTCGTCGGGCTGCCAGGGCACATCGAAGTTGATGACGTGGGAGACCTCGGGGATGTCGAGCCCGCGGGCGGCGACATCGGAGGCGGCCAGCAGCGTGATCTCGCCCGAGCGGAACCGGTCGAGCGTCGCCATGCGGCTCATCTGGTCCATGTCGCCGTGCAGCGCCCCTGCGTTGAAGCCGTGCTTGGTCAGAGACTTCAGCAGGATTGCGACATCCTTCTTGCGGTTGCAGAAGATGATGGCGTTCTTGACGTCGAGCGTGCGTAAAAGCTCGCGCAGCACCTCGCGCTTGGCCCAGTCCTCGGTCTCGGGGCAGAAGCGGAACCGCTGGGTGATCGTCTTGGCCGTGGTGGCGGGACGCGCCACCTCGATGCGTGCCGGGTCCTTCAGGAACTGATCGACGAGGCGCGTGATCTCGGGCGGCATGGTGGCCGAGAAGAACAGCGTCTGCCGCCGCGGCGGCAACAGCTTGCAAATGCGCTCGATGTCGGGAATGAACCCCATGTCGAGCATCCGGTCGGCCTCGTCGATCACCAGGATCTCGACGCCCATCAAAAGGATGCGGCCGCGGCCGAAGTGATCGAGGAGACGGCCGGGGGTCGCGATCAGCACGTCGACGCCGCGGTCGAGCTTCTGGACCTGATCGTCCATCGAGACGCCGCCGATGAGGAGCGCGACCGACAGCTTGTGATTGATCCCGTACTTCTCGAAGCTCTGCGCGCACTGGGCGGCGAGCTCGCGGGTCGGCGCCAGGATGAGCGAGCGCGGCATCCGGGCGCGGGCGCGGCCCGTTTCGAGCCGCGTGATCATCGGGAGGACGAATGAGGCGGTCTTGCCGGTGCCGGTCTGTGCGATGCCGAGGACGTCGCGTCCCGTCACGGCGACCGGAATGGCCTCGGCCTGGATCGGCGTCGGCGTGGTGTAGCCCGCGGCCTCGATGGCAGCGAGCACTTTGGCGCTGAGACCGAGCTCAGCGAAGGTTGCGGTCAAAAAACGTTCTCCGTAACTGCGTTCATCCGCCCTGCGACCCGGTTTCGGATCGCAGCAGCACCTCAGAGCGCAGGGGCAGAACGAGGCGCCTCCCGGGAGGCGCAAGCAATGGCAAAGAGGAAAGGGACAAACGAATAGGCCGTGATCCCCTGCGCTCGGTTCGGCCTCTCTGGCACACTTTCCCTTGATAAACAAGGTTTCCGCGCTTGGTCGCGTGCAGGATCCGCATGGCTGTCACTTTGCCACACGGGCGGCAGCCTGGTTCCGCGGTCCGGCGGCGCACCTCGCCACGTCTCGAAGCGGATACAACTCCGTGGGAGCGGACGGAGCTGCCGGCACCCGCCAGCACCTGCCGGCTCGTCCCTCTAAAGGATTTGCGAAGCATTGCGCGCCGCGCCGCGCGCAGTCGGCCGGCTGCCCGCGGCCCTCTCGCGGCGCCTCGCTCAAGCCCAGGACTCGCCCTTCCGAAGCCGGGCCGTCCAGCGTCTTTCAGCGGGTGCGGCCGGACCCCGGCGAGGAGGTCCGGCCGCCGTGACGGGGCCGCAGGCTCACGCGCGCCGTCGGGCCGCGATCAGTGATGCAGATCGAACCGGTCGAGGTTCATCACCTTCGCCCATGCCGCGACGAAGTCGTCGACGAGCTTCTTGTGCGAGTCGTCCTGAGCGTACACTTCGGCCAGAGCGCGGAGCTGAGAGTTGGAGCCGAACACGAGATCGACGCGCGTTGCGGTCCACCGTTGCGATCCGGTCTTGCGGTCGCGTCCGATGTAAGTGCCGTCGCTCGCGGGCTCCCACTTCGT
>CAYWBX010000722.1:0-2164 GCA_964456015.1 uncultured Hyphomicrobiaceae bacterium
CGTCGGACATCGCCCGCGCGCTGGTCGAGGAACGGCTCGCCGCCTGCGCCAACGTGATGGCGGCGATGACGTCGGTGTACGAATGGCAGGGCAAGCTCGAGACCACGGAGGAGGTGCCAGCCGTGTTCAAGACGCGAGGCGACCTCAGCGAGGCGGCGGTTGCGCGCCTGCAGAGCCTTCATCCCTATGAGACGCCGGCGATCCTCGTCCTGCCGGTGGCGGGAGGGTTCGCGCCGTTTCTGGCCTGGGTGGCGGGCCAGACAGGGCCGCGGTGATGACGGATTCGTGCTGCACGGGGCGCCGGCTCAACCGTTGCGGGCGCACCCCAAGGCTTGCGCGCCGGCCGCCGTTCGGGCTCATTCACCCTCGGCGGGCGGCTGGGCGAGCGGAGGAGGCGAGATGCAGGCGAAGCTCAATGCAGGGCTCGGCGAGGCGCTGGCGGATGCCGTGGTGGTGCCCGTCCTGACCCTCGGGAGTGCCGAGGAGGGCGTCGACCTGGCGCGCGCGCTGCTGGCCGGCGGCCTGTCCATGATCGAGGTAACGCTCAGAACGAAAGCGGCAATCGAGGCGATCCGGCGGATTCGCCGCGAGGTGCCCGAGGCGCGGGTCGGTGCGGGCACGGTGCTCACGCCGGAGCAGGCGGCCGAGGCCATGGCGGCGGGCGCGCGGTTCATCGTGGCACCGGGCATGACGCCGCGGCTCGTCGCGGCGGCCGAGACCTGGCCGGTGCCGTTCCTGCCGGGCGCGGTGACGGCGAGCGAAGCGCTGGCGCTCGCGGACCTCGGCTACACGGTGCTCAAGTTCTTCCCGGCCGGGCCAGCAGGCGGGCCGGCCTACCTCAAGGCGCTCGCAGCCCCGCTTGCCGGGATCCGGTTCTGCCCGACCGGCGGGATCGATGCGGGGAACGCGGGGGAGTATCTGGCGCTCGCGAACGTGGTCGCCGTCGGCGGTTCGTGGGTGGCGCCCAAGAAGACGGTCGCCGAACGGGACTGGGCAAAGGTCACGTCGTTGGCGCGTTCGGCGTCGCAACTCAAGCCGGGCGGTGCCTGAGGTGCTCCTGCGGCGCTGCATCTTGGCGGTTGCGGGAGCTTTGGCGGCGGCGCTCGTCGCTGTCGCCGGCGGTCCTGCGATGGGCTGCGGGCGCGAGGACAGCTACGTGCCGCTGCCGTCGGCCGTCGCGCCGCACGACCTCGACTGGCGGCTCTTTGCGGCGCGGGTCAGCCCGGCGGCAAGCGCCGCGGGCTTTGTTTCCGAGGCGACCGGCTGCGCCCATGCGCCCGTGCGCGCCCTCGCCGCGAGGGTCGCGGCGGCACTGGCAGCGGGATCCTTCGTTCTCCTTGGCGAGGTGCATGACAATCCGCACCATCACCATGTGCGGGCGTGGGTGCTTGCCCATGCGACCGCTGCACCAGCGGCTGTCGTCCTCGAACACGTCAGGGCCGATCAGCAGGCGGCTCTCGATGCGGCGCGCGCGGCCGCGCGGGAGGGGCGCGATGCGGGTCGGTCCGCCGCGCTGTTCGCGGCGCTCTCGTGGGAGAAGAGCGGCTGGCCCGATCCGGCGACGTTTGCGCCGCTTTTCGACGGGCTCCTGGCGCTCGGCGTTCCGATCCTCGCAGGGCACCCCTCGCGCGAGCGCCTGCGCTCGGTGGCGCGGTCGGGACTGGCCGCGCTGTCGGAGGAGGAGCGCCGCCGGCTGCGTCTCGATGAGCCGTTGCCGGAGCGCCTCAACGCGGCGCTGCTCGACGAGCTCGAGACGTCGCACTGCGGGCTCCTGCCGCCGACCGCATTCGCCGGCATGGCGCTGGCGCAGCGCTACCGAGACGCGCACATGGCGGCGGCGCTCGCGACCGCAGCCGGCGAGCGAGGGGGCGCAGTTCTTCTTGCCGGGAACGGGCATGTGCGGGCCGACCGCGGCGTTCCTTTCGATCTCGGACGGCTGGCGCCGGGGAAGGCCGTGATCACCGTGATGCTCGCCGAAACGGAGGCCGCAAAGAGCGATCCCGAGGCCTATGTGCCGCGCGATCCGGACGGGGCGCCGGCGGTCGATCTCCTTCTCTTCACGCCCGTCGTCGCGCGCAAGGACCCGTGCGTTGAAATGCGCGAGCAGATGGGCCGGCGAAAAGAGTGAACCCGGTGGGATCGCGGCGCGTGCGGGCGTGCTCCT
>CAYWBX010000723.1:0-2163 GCA_964456015.1 uncultured Hyphomicrobiaceae bacterium
GCTCATCTCCTGCTGACCGGCGGCGAGGCCGCCGGAGCCGGGCTGCTTGGCATTGTCGTTATTGTAGTAGAGGACGTTCGGGTTGCTCTGCGCCCATGTCCACGCCGCGAGGGCACGCGTCCTGAGATCCGCTGCGAAGGCCTTGAGCGCTGGCTCGGAGCGCGCGGCGAAGACCCTGGAAGCGAAGGCATAGGCGGCGGCACTCATCAGAGTGGCGGACGTGGTGGCGGGTCCATAGTAGCTCGGGCCGCGCGCAGCAGAGGGCGGGCTGGCGCTCGCAAGGCCTTGAATGCAGAGCACCGAGCCGTCCGGATTCTGCATTCGGATAAGCCAGTCGAGGCCCCATTTCACCTCGTCGAGAATGTCGGGGATCGCATTGCCCGATTCTGGGATGGCGTCATCATCGCCGAAGGCCTGCGGGTGTTCGTCATAGGCCTGGAGCAGAGCGATGATGTAGCGGGCGGTCCAGTTCGTGTACTTGTTGTAGTCGCCGGCATCATACCAGCCGCCGCGCAGGTCCCTGATGAGCGCCCGGTCCACTGCGGCTCCCGGGCGACCGCCGTGCCAAGGACGGGATTGCGAATCCTGCCCGGAACCAAGGTGACTGGGCGCATCGGCCCATGCCTTGCCGGCGAACTCCGGCTTCTTCTCGGCTCCGGCACGCTGATAGAAGAACGCACGCAGAGCGTGCTTCATGACGGCCCTGTAGACCCCGTCACCGATCGAAAAGTCCGGCGACCGCACGCGCCTTTCGAGGTCCACGACGGCGTACCGGCCAGGCGCGGTGATCTCGGAGAAGTCGAACCACCAGGCGCGATCGCCGGACGCCGGGTCGGTCTCGCCGCTCTTCCAGGGGGACGGCGCGCCCATCTTGACGATTCTGCCGCCCGGGAGCTCGATCAAAGCGTAAGCGCTGCCGGGCGAAAAACGAGCGGGGCTGTCGTAGCCCGTCTGCGGATCGCGAACGACCGCAACCTTCCGGGCCCGTTCCGGATAGCCGAACTGATCGACGACGATCGCGGGAATGGGACCATTGGGACCCGACTTCAGCCCCTTCGTCCAATCTGCGGCGGCGATCTCGGCTTGGGCAGGCTGGGACCTGGCATCATTGCCGACAAACGTGACGGGCCCGACGACGGCTGACAGGACAAGTGACCAACAAACAAATCGCACGTCGCAATCCCCGCTGATGCATCGCCACTCGCCGGCACCACAAATGCTTGAGGAACGGCAGCAATTCGGACGCGATCTTGTGGGAGGCCGGCGGCGGCGTCAAACGCGCCGCTCATTGAGGATTGATGACCGATGCTCGAGTCTTCTTTCGCTTCGCCGCGGCCCGAAGCCGTCACGCTGCCCGCACGCGTCCCCTGCGCACGCAGCGGGAGATGACGAGCGGGGTACTGTCCAGAAATTTTCGCACTTTTGAATTCGGCTGAGCGGCGTCCGGCCGGGGCTCAGGCGGTCATCGGCGCGGGGTCGCCGCGCGCCGCCCGATGAGAACGTGGCGATGGATGGGCCGCTGTCGGGGAGTTACAATCGCCGCCGCCGATTGCCGTCGCCCCAGAATGCAACAAAAACGCCGCCGGGAATGAACCCGGCGGCGTTTGCTCACATCGTCAAGAGGAGTACTGGATCTCGACTTCGCAGAATCCTTCACTTCTTGGCAGACCTGGCAACGACCTACTCTCCCGCGTCTTGAGACGAAGTACCATCGGCGCTGGGGCGTTTCACGGCCGAGTTCGGAATGGGATCGGGTGCAGCCACCCCGCCATAGCCACCAGGTCGGCGAAGAAGTGAAGGACTTCCGGTCTTTCTTCGTAATTCAGGCCACCCGCGTTCGAGGCCGAGCGCGGCGGCATCTCTCACACTCATCCAGGTCCCAACTCGCGATGAGACCCTGAGCCACTGAGGCGCGATCGTCTCGCACCATCCGCTCTCATTGGATGAGCATTGCTTAATGAGAGCAATCAAGCCAATCGAGCTATTAGTACCGGTAAGCTACACGCCTCATTGAGTTTGGCGCTTCCACACCCGGCCTATCAACGTGGTCGTCTTCCACGGCTCTCAAGGGAGAACTGGTTTCGAGGTGGGTTTCCCGCTTAGATGCTTTCAGCGGTTATCCCGTCCGCACATAGCTACCCTGCTGTGCCGCTGGCGCGACAA
>CAYWBX010000724.1:0-460 GCA_964456015.1 uncultured Hyphomicrobiaceae bacterium
CGGCGGGGGATCGCCCGGGCGGAAGGGGATGGCGTAGAATGCCATATCCCAGGCGCGCGTCGCGTTCTCGACGTAGGCGATTTCGCAGGGCTCGGCATTCAGCAGTTCGGCAAAGCTCGCGTAGAAGTCGCCGAGCGCAGACGCTGCGGCGTTCGCCGCCTCATAGCCGCCGATCTCCTGCTCGAGGCGCAGGTGTGCGAACAGCGCCGCAACGACCGGCTCGGGGGAAAGGGACGCGCCGGCATTGTTGAAATGAATGAGGCGGCCAACGGCGGGCGTCTCGCGGCGCACCCGTTCGACGTCAATATATCCTTCCAATCCTTTGCCCCTCCCGGCGGGTTCGAGATTTGATGCGTCGGCCGCTCTTGTAGCAGATCCCATTTGGAGCGGGTCAGGCCTCGGCTGGGCTCGAAGCGGGCAAACTTGCTCGGCGGTAGCCAACCCCGGGAAGGAGCGACAT
>CAYWBX010000724.1:470-2154 GCA_964456015.1 uncultured Hyphomicrobiaceae bacterium
CGACATCGGCCCTTGTGCGGAACGCCCGGAACATATATAGAACACGTTTAAGCCAGCGATGATGGCGCCGCGCCCCGCGGGTCAACCGCCGATGGAGACGCCTGCCGCAGCGGCGCGACAGAGAAGTCGGTGGACAACAATGGGCTTCCCATCGGGTGTGGCGCAGGTTCCGGGCTAAGGTAGCTGCAACCGAGTCTCTCGACGGCTGCGGCCACTGGCGCTCGGCAAATGGGCGACCCGATCCTTCGGGATTGGCGACGGTACCGAAGCGGGAACGTGCCCCGGGCGGGCCAAAAGGCGAGGAGGAGAAGCATGGCTGGGTCAGTGAACAAGGTGATCCTCGTCGGCAATGTCGGCGCCGATCCGGAGATCCGCCGCACGCAGGACGGACGACCGATCGCCAACATCAGGCTCGCCACCAGCGAAACCTGGCGCGACAAGAACACCGGCGAGCGGCGCGAGCGCACCGAATGGCACCGGGTCGTGGTGTTCAACGAGGGCCTGTGCAAGGTGGTCGAGCAGTACGTCAAGAAGGGCTCCAAGCTCTACATCGAGGGGCAGCTTCAGACCCGCAAATGGCAGGACCAGCAGGGGCAGGAGCGCTACTCAACCGAGATCGTCCTGCAAGGTTTCAACAGCGTGCTCACCATGCTCGACGGCCGCGGCGGCGCGGCAGCCGGAATGGCTGAGAGCGGGCAGTCAGACTATGCCGACGATCAGGGCGGCGGATTCGATCCCGAGCCGCCGAAGCGGGCGCCCGCCAAGGCAGGGCCGAAGGGCGGCTTCGACAAGAAGATCGACGACGAGATCCCGTTCTGAGGGACACCGGTCGCTTCGCGGCGGTCGTGCGGGCGCGCGCCAGGCGATGATGACGGTCAGGGAGCGCGAGCGTCTCCCATGCGAGTGTGGTCCCTTGTGGCGCGCGTGGCGCGCCGCAACGCTTGGCGCAGGCATCGAGCATTCGCTCTTCAGATCGCTCACGCCGGCTGCGAGTCGGGAAACATGGAATGTGCCGGCCGCGGCTGGGGCCGCGTTGCCGCGAGAGGGCAATCACCGCCGCTTCTTCTTCTTTTTTGGGGACCGCGTGCTCCGAGGGGGATGATTATGTCTTGGCGGCTCGGCGGGGAGGGCGTCGTGCCGTTTGCCGGCAGGCTCCGTTGACTGGGACTGCGCAGCGCCGTGAGATGAGCCCACCGAAGGACCGGCATCCGGCAGGGCCTGTTGCGCGCCATGAACGGCAGGCTCTGCGCCGGAAGGCTCAGCCGGGGCGGGCGGATCGCGCGGCAGAGCGGCGAGCCCGTCGCGGTCCTGCAAGTGGCGGCGCGCCGCATTCGCCATCGAGGCCGCGACGTAGCCCATGACAAGGCCGATCAGCGCGCTTGCGGCGGATGCCGGCCACCCCCGGCCGAGCGCATGTGATCCGGCAAGTCCGCCGAGCGCCAGGGCCAACCCGACACCACCGGCGCCGGTCTCGAGCGCCAGAATGCGCTGCAGGGGATCGCGCTCAGCCGCAGGACCGAGAGGCGGTTCTGGGCTTGCCCTATGGACCACGATGCCGAGCGCCGCCAGCATCAGGAGCGAGCCGGCGAGCGTCAGGCCAGCGGCTGCCCCTCCGCCCGGAGCAGGCTGCGGGATGGCGTGAAGCGTCGCCGCGGCGAGAACGGCTCCCGCTGCAAGCGCGTAG
>CAYWBX010000725.1:0-2153 GCA_964456015.1 uncultured Hyphomicrobiaceae bacterium
CACGCGCGTGAGCTTGGTCTCGCCCGTCCGCGGGTCGATTGAGCAGCGGATATCGTTCTCTTGTCCGTAGCGCTGCTTGGCCGCCTTCTGGATGGCGTCCTCCATCGCCTGGATCACGATCTTGCGGTCGATCACTTTTTCCCGCGCCACCGCATCCGCGATCTGCAGGAGTTCGAGTCGGTTCGCGCTGATGCCTGCCTGGGCCATGCCTTAAGCCTCTTTCTCGCTGGACCGTCTTACGTTCGGCTTCCGTTTCATCGTTTTGGACGTTTCGTCCTTCGCCGTCACTGCGTGCCGCGTTGTCGCTGGCTGCGGGCTGGTCTCGCCCTCGCCCCTGCGCGCCCGTCGCAGCGACGCGCGCACCAGCTCCTCCGTCAGCACCAGCCGCGCCTGTCCGATGAGGGTGAGCGGCAGGCCGAGGACCTGGCGTCCGAGGTCGCCGCCGAGATCCACCTCGATGCGGACCTCTTCGTTGGCGAGCCCCTCGATCAGCCCGCGGAACCGGCGGCGGCCTTCGATCGGCTCCTTGAGCTCGATCTTGGCCTCGTAGCCGGCCCAATGGTCGAAGTCCGACGCCCTGACCAGCGGCCGATCGATGCCCGGCGAAGAGATCTGCAACCGGTAGCTGGTCGGCAGCGGGTCATGCACGTCGAGCACGGGCGACAGAGCGAGCGAGACGGTCTTGCAATCCTCGATGGACATCGTCCCGTCGGGCCGTTCGGCCATGATCTCCACGATCGGGGACTGTCCGCCCATAATCCGCACTTGCACCAATCGAAAACCGAGACTCTCGAGGACCGGCTCGGCCAAGGCTGCGATCTCGGCCGCCGGCCCGGTTTCGACGATGAAGCGTGCCTCCGACGACGGCCCGCTCAAGCTAACCATCCTGATCATCGTTGACGGCGCAACGGCGCCATGCGTCATCCCAAAACAAAAAGAGCGGACCGCGAGGATCCACTCTCAGAGTTGAGATGATCATGAGCAGCTCAAATGTATGTGACTGTCACAGGGATTGCAAGCACAATCTCGCCACGTTAACCACGAATGCCGCAGGTCAGCCGGGGCCGCGCGAGCCGGCTGCAAGACCAGGGCAGCCAGGTGCCGCCACCCGCTCGAAGCGGAGATAGATGCAGCGCCGGCCTTCGCGGATCGCCTTCTGCTCGTAGCGCGTCTGCGGCCAGTCCTCAGGACGGATACGCCAGTCTCGCGGGCTTTGGGCCCGCCATCGGAATTCCGGCATCTCCCGGAGCGCGACGAGGATGCTGCGGGCATAGTCGCCGATATCGGTTCCAATGCGAAGCTCGGCGCCGACGGCGAGGACCCGCGCCAGCTCTTTGAGCGTCGCCGGGTTTACGAGGCGGCGCTTGCGATGCCGGGCTTTCGGCCATGGATCGGGAAAGAGAATGAAAGCGCGTGCGATCGAGGCATCGGGAAGCCAGCGCAAGAGCGGCCGCGCATCGTCTGGATAGAGGCGAATGTTCCTGAGGCCGCGGTCTTCAATCGCGGACAGCACCTTGACGACACCGTCCTCAAACGGCTCGGCGCCGATGAGGAGCACCTCGGGGTGCTGCTCGGCCTGGCGGATCAGGTGTTCGCCGCCGCCGAAGCCGATTTCGAGCCAGACGTCCGGCTCCCGGCCACCGCAGGGCCCGGCGGGCGATGCGCCGGGCACGCGCTCCGTCCGCAGCCGTTCCGCGAGAGCCGCTCTGTCGCCCGGAGGCGGCGCTGCAAGGTCGATCGCCACCTGCGGCAGCAGCTCGCGGTAGAGGCGCGCTTGGCGGGGCGAGAGCTTGCGTCCGCGGCGGCGGCCGAACGAGCGCAGGTCCTGGTTTGGACGGCTGCTGTCCTCGGGGCTTGTCATTCTGTCTCGCGCCACCTCGGAAGCGGCAACGGCGGCCGCAATCCGAACCGGCCACCGTCGCGACGTCTCACATGGCAATTGTTGGGGGCAGGGAGCAACAGCTGCGCCCCGTCACCGACGGCCTGAAGCCTTAGCTTCCGCGGCACATGGCGCAGATTTTATTGCCGGCCGGATCGCGCAGGTAGGCGAGATAGAGCTTTCCAGCCGAACCCTCGCGCCAGCCGGGCGGGTCTTCGATCGACTTGCCGCCGTTGGCGACGCCGGCATCATGGAAGGCCTTGACCTTCTCCGG
>CAYWBX010000726.1:0-2139 GCA_964456015.1 uncultured Hyphomicrobiaceae bacterium
ATACGGCGACTGCCGTCGTCACCCTGGATCGAGCAAGCGACTGGGCTTGCGCCCCGGCGCCGGCTCGCGGCGGGTCGAATACGACTGCGTCGAATTCGGCAAGTTCACGCGGCGACAGCGGATCGAGAAAGAGGTCTCTTACACGAGTCTCGATCGGCTTCAGCCCGTTCGTGCGACGCCGCGCTTCCTCCAGGGCGTCGAGCAAGGACCGGTCGCTGTCGATCGCCAGGACGGGCGCCGTGCGCGCCAGCGGAAATGCGAAAGTCCCAAGGCCGCAGAACAGGTCGGCGATGCGCTTGGCTCGCCCAACGCCGGCAACGACCAAATCCTGCAGATGCTTCTCGGCTGCCGCAGACGGCTGCAAGAATGCACTTGGCGGTGGCGTGACACGGACGTCTGCAATCGAAACGGTGGGGGCGGCCGGCAGCGCAATCGGGTCCCCGGCAGCGGTGAGCCTCGCGATTTTGAGCGTTGAGACAAGCGTCAGGAGGGCCTCCGCCTCCCGAGCCGCGAGCGATCGACGCTTCGCCTCGAAAGCGACATCGAGACCTTCAGGTGTCGACAAGACGCTGATACGGCTTTCGCTTTGCATCGGAAGAAGGAGTGTTGCGATCTCGCCCAAGCCCGGCAGAGCCGCCACGATCGCAGGCGCGAGAACGGCGCAATCGCTGATGGCTTCAAGTTCGTGAGATCTGCGGCGGCGAAATCCGAGCCGGGCGCCGGCGCGGCTGCGGATCGCCGTGAACACCGCCCGCCGGCGCGAGGCGAGCGGGATCCGGATCATCGGCGCCGGGTCGAAAGTGACTCCATGCTGACGCAATGCCGTTTCCAGCAGCTTCGGCTTCCATCGCAGATAAAAATCATCGCTCATATGCTGCAGAGCGCAGCCGCCGCAGCGCCCGAAATGGCTGCACAGCGGGGCCGCGCGCCGATCCGGACTGATCGGGGCGACGAGAACCGGTGCGCTCGGGTCCGAGACGTCCACCATGTCGCCGGGAAGTGCGCCGCTAAGATAAGTGATGCCCGCCGCCGTCTCGATGACGCCGTCGCCATTGGGGCTGACGCGCGCCACTCTTGCGGTCCGATCATCCGCCATCGCGAGTCGCCCCCAGTAGAAACTCGGCGTTGCCGTCGCCCCCGGTGATCGGGGACGGGATTACGCCTAATAAGCGCCACGGGGCGCGCAGGGCCATCCATTGCAGAACCTTCCGGCAGGCCTGTGTCTGGATGTTGGGATCAGAAATGACGCCGCTCCTTGGAATCTGGTTTGGCTCCGCCTCATACTGAGGCTTGATCAACGAGACGAGCCAGCACCCAGGGGCGGCCAGGTCCAAGGGTGCCCCGAGGACCTTCGTCAGTGAGATGAAGCTGACATCGGCGACAATACAGCTGACCGGCTCTTCGATGAGCGACCGTGAGAGGCATCGTGCGTCGATCTGCTCGAGCAGCACGACACGGCTATCAGCCCGCAGGGACGGGTGCAGCTGCGCGCGCCCGTTGTCGACGGCATAGACCTTGCGCGCCCCGCGCCGCAAAAGCACATCGGTGAAGCCGCCGGTTGAGGCGCCGACGTCGAGCGCAACCCGCCCCGCCGGATCGAGCCCGAATGCGTCGAGCGCGGCCTTCAGCTTCAAGGCGCCGCGGGATACGTAATCGCCAGCTCCTTCTTTCAGCGTCAACGTGTCGGCATCGCTGACGCGCATGGATGGCTTTTCTGCCCGGATGCCGTTGACCATGACCTCACCGCGCCTGATCAGGTCGCGCGCGCGGGCCCGGCTGACGACCTGTCCCGAGGCCACCAGTGCCTGATCCAGACGCGTTCGCTCCGTCATATTAGTCGTCATCTGCTGATTGCTGGGCTCACCACGAGATCCCGCGCAGGGCACAAAGGCAGACACTCACGACTTCGTGAACGCGGCCCCGCGATCCGCTTCTTCATGCGGCGCGTTCTGGCCGCCGCCGGGACCGATCAG
The DNA here is from genome assembly GCA_964456015.1 of uncultured Hyphomicrobiaceae bacterium. Lineage (GTDB taxonomy): Bacteria > Pseudomonadota > Alphaproteobacteria > Rhizobiales > Hyphomicrobiaceae. Next base: position 1,974 of record CAYWBX010000726.1, read on the forward strand.
CCGATCTGCCCTGCCGCCCGAGCCATCCGTCCCGCACTCGGACTGCCAACCTGAGAGGTCATCATGAACCGCCGTCAGAGCTTGCAACTTCTTGCCTCCACAGCCTCACTAGCCGGCGCGATCGGCGTCGCCGGGCGCGCGATGCCAAGCCACGCGCAACAGAAAA
>CAYWBX010000727.1:0-2139 GCA_964456015.1 uncultured Hyphomicrobiaceae bacterium
GTAGGTTTCGTCGACCACCAGCCATAGCCCGCGCTCGGCGCAGAGCCCGGCGAAAGCCGCGATCGTCTCGGGCGGGTAGATGGCCCCAGTCGGGTTGTTGGGCGTGACGAGCGCGATCGCCCGCGTGCGTCCGTCGATAAGGCCGGCGGCGGCCGCCGGGTCCGGCACGAAGCCCGCCTCGCCTCGCGCCGCGAGAGGCCGCGCCTCGATGCCGAGCATGCCGAGCGTCATGGCGTGATTGAAATACCAGGGCGTCGGCAGCAGCACCGCCTCGCCAGCCTTGGCGAGCGCCATACAGACCGTCACGAAGGCCTGATTGCAGCCGGCCGTGATCATGACCTCGTCTGCAGCGATGGCTGCGCCGTAGAGTGCGCCCGCGTGCGCTGCGTAGGCCTGCCGCAGCTCCGCGTCGCCGTCGATGGCGCCGTATTGCGCCGCGCCAGGACTGCCCGCCGCCTCGGCGAGCCAGCCGAGCAGGTCGGGTGGCGGCGGATAGCCTGGCACCGCCTGCGACAGGTCGATGCCCGCGCCACGGCGACCGTCGTAGGCCTCGAGCCAGCTCCGCGCCTCCGGGATGGGCGGCGTGCCGGTGTCGAGCAGATCGGGATTGATGCGGGGCTGGCGTGGCATGGGTGTCCTGGACGGGCGGCCGTGGCCATTGACTTTGGCACGTCCGCCAGCCGCTGTCAGTGCGCCAGCTTCGCACTATTCGATCAGCCGGCGCCCGCTCCAGGTGCGCATCAGGAGCCATGCGCCCGCCGTGCCGATGACGCCAAGCGCCGCCATGGCGAGATAAGCCTTGCCGCCGTGCTGCTCGTAGAGCGAGCCGGACAGGTAGAACATGGCGGCCATGACAATGCCTGCCGTCGTCGCCGAATAGATGCCCTGCGCCGTGGCGCCGAGTTGCTCCGGTATTGCACGGGCGATGAAGTGCATGGCGCCGAGGTGGGCGGCGCCGAACGTCGCCCCGTGCAGGACTTGCAGCAGGAACAGTACCGGCACGCCAGGATCGAAGGCCATGGCGCCCCAGCGCAGGACGGCGGCGAGGCCGCCGGCGAGGATCAGCGGCACGGCACCGACGCGCTCCACCACCACGCGCGAGAACATGAACAGAACGATCTCGGCTATGACGCCGGTCGCCCAAAGCAGGCCTGTCGTCGTCGCGCTGATCGACTGCGAGAGCCAGTGCACCGTGCCGAAGGCGTAGATGAGCGCATGGCTGGTTCCCGTCGCGGAAGCGGCAACCAGGAAGATCCAGAACACCGGCACCTTGGCGAGCCGACCGAGACCTTGCAGGACGCTGGCGCGGCTCGCATGCACCTCGCTCGCCGACTCGAGCGCCCCGTTCTCCTCGGCAAGGCGGCCCTGCGCCGCGGACGCCGCTACCAGAGCAAGCGAGCCGACCACGAGCAGGTAGGGTACCACCTCCGCCCCCATGCGGCCGATCGCTACGCCGCCGACGACGTTGGCGAGAATGAATGTGATCGAGCCCCACGTGCGCATGCGGCCGTAGTCGAGGCCGGCCTTGACGCCTTTCAACGCCACCACCTCGGCGAGCGGCATCATGGCGGGCCCAACCATGGCATAGATGACGATGATGGCCATGATCGCCCAGAAATCCTTGGCCCACACGAGACCCCCATAGGCCAAACCCGCCGCGATCGCGAGAGCGAAGAGGACGAGGCGGGGATCGCGAAGGCGGTCGGCGGCGGCAGCGAACAATGGCGTGAAGAGCGTGCGTACGAGCGGCGGCATGGCAAGGATGAGCGCGATCGACTCGTGCGCCAGTCCCCGCCACTCGAGCCAGGCCGGCAGGTAAGGCAGGTGAACGCCGGCGACGAAGAACATACCGCTGTAGAGGGCCGAAACGCGCCAGGCGTAGGCCCGCCTCGACAGTCCCTTCGCCGCCGGCAAGGCCCTAACCGCAGAGCTTTGCGTGCATCGCAGCGTCGATGTTGCCGCCTGACAGGATGATGCCGATCACGCGCCCCTTGGCCGGCAGTGCGCCGTTGAGAACGGCCGCGAGACCGACCGCCCCGCCCGGCTCGACGACGAGCTTCAGCTCCTCGAAAGCGAACTTCACCGCCATGCCGGCATCCGCGTCGCTGACGGCAAGGCCGCCGGCGACGCGCGGCCGGC
>CAYWBX010000728.1:0-2136 GCA_964456015.1 uncultured Hyphomicrobiaceae bacterium
GTCTCGACTCGCACCGTGCAGACTGCGCGCGCCTTGACCGTTCCCGCCGGAATATCCGAGTGCCGCACCGTCGCTTGCGATTCAGTCCAAGGGACTGAACCGATCGCGGCCACGCCGGCCCGGCTGCGATACGCGGGCCAACCCTTTCCTAACGTGCCGAGCACTTTGCCATCCGCGTCGAGCGCCTCGATATAGAACTCCGCCACGCCGCCTTCGAGCCCTTGCGCCCGCAAACGGGCTGAAAGCTGATGATCCCGCCGGACATCAATGGCAATGGGCTCGGAGCGCCATACATTCGGGTTGGTCTCGGCCTCCAAGTAGAGAGGCTCGCCACCCGGCATCTCGAACAGGGTTTGCTGGGTTTGCCGCGATGTCTTGGCGTGTGTGTCCTCTTTCACCGGCATCGGCGCACGGGTTTCTTTCCGCCAGGCAGCAAGCTCGGCTTTCAACTGCGCGACGATTTCCGGATGCGCCCGGCTGCCTCGGAACTGGCCGCCTTCTTCATCGAACTTGGGCTTGGATTCTCCCCGTTGGCGCTTGCGCCCCTTGGTTTGGGCCGCGCCGTCAGCAAGTCGCGCAGGCCATTTCGGGCCTTCGTCGAAAAAGCGCGCGCCGCTGCCAGGGCCGGTGAAATCGCCGTGTTCGGCGCGAGCTTTGTTGGCAATCGTCGTGAGGAGCTTTACGACGTTCGGATGACTGGCGGAGACGTCTTTGCTTTCCGTGGGGTCGGTGGAAAGTTGAAAGAGTTGCGTCGTGGGAATCGCTTCAATGTGCCCGGTGACGAAGGCGGGCATGTAGGGCATCTCGCCGCGTTCAGGCCGGGCGAAGACGAGTTTGAAGTCCTTGTGCCGCACGGCGGTCAGACGCGCGCCGTTGTGATAGAGGAATGTCTCGCGCGGACTCGCCGCGCCGGAAGTCGTGAAGAACCCGCTCATGTCCACGCCGTCGAGTTTCACATCCGGCAGTTTCGCCCCCGCGAAGGCGCCAAACGTCGGCAGCAAATCAAGTATGGTGACGATGCCGTCGCTCGTTTCACCGGCGCGGACTTTGCCGGGCCAGCGCACGATGCCGGGGACGCGCCAACCGCCCTCCCATGTGGTCATCTTGCCTCCGCGAAAGGGCAGCGGACTGCCGCCGTGGTCGCCGATTTGCGGGTCGGTCCACGGGCCGTTGTCGCTGGTGAAAACGACGAGGGTTTTCTCATCGAGACCGAGCACTTTCAGTTCCGCGAGCACACGCCCGACGGCGTCGTCGAGTTCCTCGATGACATCGCCATAGAGGCCGCGCTGCGATTTGCCGCGAGACTTCTCCGTCGCGCCGAGCGGCACATGCGGCATGTGATACGCGAGGTAGAGAAAGAACGGCGCGTCCTTGCTGGCGCGGAGAAACTCCAGCGCCTCGCGCGTGCAGTCGGCGGTAAGCGTGTCCATATCCGATTGGGTGCGAATCTCGCGGGCGATTTGCTTCGGCGGTCGCAGGAATGGCACGCTGGAACCGGGCACGATGCCGCGCGCGCCGCCGTTGAAAGCCGGGGTGTAGTAGGCGTGCTGAAAACCTTGCGCATCCGGTGTGCAGCCCGGCGTCATGCCCAGATGCCATTTGCCGATGATGCCGGTGCGATAGCCCGCATCGCGCAGCATCTCGGCCATGAAGACTTCCTTCGTATGCGGCAGCGTGTGGCCGTTCTTCCCGTTTTTCACCTCGCCGATGCGGATGGGATAACAGCCCGTCATCAGCGCGGCGCGACTCGGTCCGCAAATCGGCTGCGCGTAGAAACTGGTGAGCTTCAAGCCTTCGGCAGCCATCTTGTCGAGATGTGGCGTGCGGATATCTTTCGCGCCGTAGCAACCGAGGTCGCCGTAACCGAGGTCGTCGGCCAAGATGACGATGATGTTCGGACGCGGCTCGGCAGCGCGCAGAGTTCCCAGTATTGGAAGCAGGCAGAGCGTGAGGGTGAGGAGGTGTTTCATGGCTGTTGTCACAGATTGTTTACTCACTTTACGGTTATGGCCTTCGTGATTTCCTCGCGGGTCAAGCCGATGAGACGCATCCATTGCTGGAAGCGCAGATCGAATTGATAAACGCCCGGCGTCAGTTCTTGCTCCCTCGTGCCGGGCGCGAGATAGGCGGTGGCGG
>CAYWBX010000729.1:0-2136 GCA_964456015.1 uncultured Hyphomicrobiaceae bacterium
CGGTGCGCGGTGTTTCTTCCGAAGGACGGCGATACTATCGAGATTCTGCATTGATTGATCGGACACATACTTGCCAACAAAAATCAACTCGAGCGAATGAGCTAGAGTTGCAGCTGTTGTCATGGATACGAGACAACAGCTACAACTGGCAAAATTCGCGCGAAATCTACGATCAGCACCAAAAAGAGCTGGATGCAGAGAGCAGAATGGAACGAGCGAAGGAACTTTACATCGCTGGTGAAATAACCCGTGAAATGTTCGCCGAGGAGAAAAACAGGTACGAAAAGACCTTAAATAGCTTGCAAAACACCAACATCAATGCTACAATGACATTGGCCCAGGCGATTTTGACAGGTATAGAAGCCTGGGACAGTACTTTACCAACCGAAAGAAAAAAGCTGCTCCGGACGGCCATCCGGGCAGCTTTCATCCGAGGCGACGCGTTTGTGGCTCTTCAACCAACGGAAGCGTTTTCACCTCTTGTCGAACAAAAAAGTTGTAGCTGCGGAGAGGGTGGGATTCGAACCCACGGTGACGACAAGCGCCACAACGGTTTTCGAGACCGCCCCGATCGGCCGCTCCGGCACCTCTCCAATGCGCCCAGATTATATCAGAGAAAGCCTAAATTTCCACCTCTTCGCCCAGGTCGGGGTATGCGACGTTGCTCAGCCCGGCCTCGTCCAGCTTCGCCATCAGCGCGCCGGCTGCATTCTGTTCGCCGTGCACCAAAAAGATCCGGCGCAGCGAGGCCCGGCTGTTGAGCGCGTAACGCAGCAGCATATTCTGCCCGGCGTGCGCCGAAAGCCCGCCGATCGTGGCCACTTGCGCGCGCAGGTCGTATTTCTCGCCAAAGATGCGCACCCACGGCTGGCGCTCGGCGATGCGCCGCCCCAGCGTGTGCGGCGCCTGCCACGAGACGATCATCACCGTGTTGCGCGGGTTCTCGATGTTATTTTTCAGGTGGTGCAAGATGCGCCCCGTCTCGGCCATGCCCGAAGCCGAGATGATCACCATCGGGCCGGGGCGGTCGTTAATCGCTTTCGAGTCCTCCACGCTGCGAGTGTACGACAGGCCGTTGAAAGCCAGCGCCGGGTGGCGGTATTCGCGGATGAACTGGCGCGTCTCGGCATCGAACAAGTAATCGTGACGCTGGAACACCTCGGTGGTGTTCACCGCCAGCGGACTGTCCACATAGACCGGCAGTGGCGGCAGGTCACCGGATGAAATCATCGTGTTGAGCGAATAGACGATCTCCTGCGTGCGCCCCACCGAAAAAGCCGGGATGATCACCTTGCCCCCGCGCTGGCTGGTGCGCATCACCACCTCGCGGAACTCGGCATAGGCCAGCTCCGGGTCGCGGTGCGGCTTGTCGCCGTAGGTCGATTCCATGATCAGGTACTCGGCGTCCTCCGGCAGCACCGGGTCTTGCAAGAGGGGCAGCTTTTCGCGCCCGACGTCGCCAGAGAACCACAGGCGCACCCGCCGGCCGTTTTCGCGCAGCTCCAGCGACACCGCCGCCGAGCCGAGAATATGCCCCGCATCGTAAAAACGCGCCCGCACGCCGGGCGCCGGCTCGAAATCTTCCTCGTAGCCCACCGGACGGAAATGGTCGTTGACGCGCTCCGCGTCGGCGATGGTGTAGAGCGGCTCCGCCGGCGGCTCGCCGCGTTTGGCGCGTTTGCGGTTGAGATACTCCACGTCGGCTTCCTGGATGTGTCCCGCGTCGCGCAGCATCACGTCTGAAAGGTCGGCCGTCGCCGGGGTGGCGTAGATCGGCCCTCGATAACCTTGCTTGACCAGGTTGGGCAGGTTGCCAGAGTGGTCGATGTGGGCATGCGAGAGGATCACCGCGTCTAAATCGCGCGGATCAAAGCCAAAGCGGCGGTTGACGGCGTAGGTGTCGGCGCGGTGGCCCTGGAACATGCCGCACTCCAGCAGCAGGCGCGTACCGTTAATTTCAAGCAAATGCTGCGACCCCGTCACCGTGCGGGCCGCGCCGTTAAAACGGATTTTCATGATGATTTTCCTCGGGGTGCCAGTTGTGTGAGAATCTGATCGCCAAAGCGTTCCAGGCGCCAGGGATAGGCGTCCATCACCTCGGCGTACCGCGCGAGCGAGAAGATGAGCGTGACGTTG
>CAYWBX010000730.1:0-2133 GCA_964456015.1 uncultured Hyphomicrobiaceae bacterium
CGTCGTCACGTCGATGGTCTGCCCGTCGGCGAGCGTCACGTAGGCCTTCTTGGTGTCGCTCTGCCTTGAGACGATGCCGCGAAACGCCTTCCGCTTGCCCTTGCGGACCAGCGTGTTCACTGCCTTCACCTTGACGTTGAACAGCTGCTCGACCGCCGCCTTGATCTGCGGCTTCGTCGCGTCCGCGGCGACATTGAAGATCACCTGGCTCGCCGCGGAGGAAAGCGTCGCCTTCTCCGTGATCACCGGAGAGCGGATGACGTCATACGCCTTGAGATTGCTCTTCATGGTCAGCGCGCCTTTCGATCTCAACCCTTGAAGCGCGCTTCCAGCGCGGAGACAGCCGCTTTCGTCAGAACGAGCTTCTTGCGGCGCAGAATGTCGTAGACGTTGATGCCCTCGACGGGCAGGACGTCGATATTCGGGATGTTGCGTGCGGCGCGCGCGAAGCCGTCGTCGAGCTCGCTCCCGTCGACGACCAGGGCATTGGTGAGCCCGAGCTTCTCAAAGCTCGCCCGCAACATCTTCGTCTTGCCGTGCGGCGCTTCCGCCCTGTCCAGAACGACGAGCTCGCCGGCCTTGGCCTTGCTCGAAAGTGCGTGCCGCAGCGCGAGCGCCCGCACCTTCTTCGGCAGCCCGATGGCATGATCGCGCGGCTTGGGGCCGAACGCCTTGCCGCCGCCGCGCCACTGCGGCACCGACTTGTCGCCGTGACGGGCGCCGCCGGTCCCCTTCTGCTTGTACATCTTCTTGCCGGTGACCGTTACCTCGGAGCGGTCCTGCGTGTGGTGCGTTCCCGCCATGCGCTTCAGCTGCTGCCAGCGCACCATGCGCTGCAGGATGTCCGCCCGCGGCTCGAGGTTGAACACGGCATCGTCGAGTTCGAGCGAGCCGGCCTGCCCGGCATCGAGCGTTGTGATGTCGGCACGCATTAGGCCTGCTCCTTCGCTTCCTGAGCCGCCGCGGCCTCGCCGGGCTTGCGGAAGGCGCCGGGTTTGGGCGCCTCCTTCGGCAGCGGCCGCTTGACCGCGTCGCGCACGAGCACCCAGCCGCCCCGGACGCCCGGCACGGCGCCGCGCACGAGCACCAGACCGCGCGCGACGTCGGTCCCGACGACCTCCAGATTGAGGGTCGTGACGCGCTCGTCCCCGAGATGGCCGGCCATCTTCTTGCCCTTGAAGACCTTGCCCGGGTCCTGCCGCTGGCCGGTCGAGCCGTGGCTGCGGTGCGACACGGACACGCCGTGCGTCGCGCGCAGACCGCCGAAGTTCCACCGCTTCATCGCACCCTGAAAGCCCTTACCCTTGTTGGTGCCGGTGACGTCGACGAGCTGGCCCTTGACGTAATGATCGGCGGTGATGGTCGCGCCGACCTCGATCAGGTTCTCGGGCGACACGCGAAACTCGGCGACGCGGCGCTTGGGCTCCACCTTGGCGCGCGCGAAGCTCTCGCGCTCCGCCTTGGTGACGCGCGCCGGCTTGCGCGTCCCGGCGCCGAGCTGCAGCGCGGTATAGCCGTTCTTCTCGGCGGTGCGGTGGCCGACAACCTGTACATTGTCGAGCTTCAACACGGTCACGGGAATGTGCTCGCCCGCCTCGTTGAAGATGCGGGTCATTCCGACCTTCTGTGCAATCACTCCGGAACGCATGTCTTGCATTCCTTTCCTCGATCAGGGGCCCTTCGGCGCGGCCTTGTCAGCGACCGCCCTCCGCCCGGGCCTGGTCCTCAGAGCTTGATCTCGACGTCGACGCCGGCCGCCAGGTCGAGCTTCATCAGCGCGTCCACGGTTTGCGGTGTCGGGTCCACGATATCGAGCAGGCGCTTGTGCGTGCGCATCTCGAACTGCTCGCGACTGGTCTTGTCGATGTGCGGCGAGCGGATGACCGTGAAGCGCTCGATGCGCGTCGGCAGCGGAATCGGACCACGCACCTCGGCGCCGGTCCGCTTGGCGGTGTTCACGATCTCGCGCGTCGAAGCATCGAGGATGCGATGATCAAACGCTTTCAAGCGGATGCGGATGTTCTGACCGTTCATGGCGCTTACTCGGTTGGGAGATCGATGGGCCTGGCGCTCGCTTCCGTCCCGCGGCCCCGCCGGCGCCCCTCCCGGAGCGCCGGCGGCCCGCGCTCCGGC
>CAYWBX010000731.1:0-2119 GCA_964456015.1 uncultured Hyphomicrobiaceae bacterium
GCGTCGAATACTATGGAGTTCCGCGGCCGCAGCAGCTCGATTTCCAGGGCGTCTATCGCATCGATCCGCGGACCGGCGAGACCGGGCTCATGGCGCGCGATTTCGGACAACCGAACGGCCTTTGCTTCTCGCTCGACGAGACGCGGCTCTTTGTCAATGACACCGAGCGTCAGCACATCCGCGTCTTCGACATCGCCCCCGACGGCTCGCTTGAGAACGGTCGGGTGTGGGCCGAGACGAGGGGCGTGGGCGACGGCGCGCCGGACGGAATGAAGATCGACTGCGTCGGCAACGTCTACTGCTGCGGGCCAGGCGGCATCCATGTTTTCGCGCCGGATGCGACATGTCTCGGCGTGATCAGGGTGCCCGAGTACGTGGCGAACTTCTGCTGGGGCGACGGCGACTACCGCTCGCTGTTCATCACCGCCTCGACCTCCCTCTACCGCATCAGGACCCGCATCCCGGGCCGTCCGGTGTTTTGATGCGCTCCGTCAGGCGAGGCCGAGCCCGTTGCCGGGATTGCCTCACGCGCGCCGGAACCCGAAGAGCCGCTGGAAAATTGTGCCGCCGGTGCGTCCGAGGAGGACGAAGTACGCAACAATGAGCGCAAAGAGGAGCAGAGCACGCCAGCCTTCGAGGTAGAAGCCGAAGCCGCTCGCGGAGAAGGCGGCTTCGCTCGCGCTGACGCTGCCGGCGGATGTCTGCCCGCCCGTCGCGCGGGCAATGATCCAGCCGAGGCCCGAGAATGCCAAGATGAGGTCGAGAACGCCGGCGACGGCGCGCTTCCAGAGCGGCTGAGGCGGGTTGTAGTTTGCCATCGCATTCTCCCCTCAAGTGGCTGTTCACGGCGTCCCCGAGCCCACCCTGTTGCGCCAATTCCCTGACCGCACGCGCCAACTCGGCTCGTCAGATGAAGTGCATCCCGCCGTTGACCTCGATCGTCTGGCCGGTGGTGTAGCCGCCTTCCGGCTTGCACAGCATCGTGATCACATGCGCGATCTCCTCCGGCGTCCCCTTGCGGCCGACCGGGATGTTGTGCGTGTCCGACCGCCCCGGAAGCGCTCCTGCCGCAGCGCCGCGAACGGTATCGATGAGGCCGGGCGAAACATTGTTGACCGTGATGCCGTGCGGCGCGAGCTCCACCGCGAGCGCGCGCGACATGCCGACCATGCCGGCCTTGGCGGCCGAGACGTGCGCCCGTCCCGCGGTGCCGAGAAACATCGAGATGCCGGTGAGATTGACGATCCGGCCCCAGCTGTTGGCGATCATGTGCGGCACAGCATGGAGCGTGCACAGGAACGCACAGTCGAGACTCGATCCGAGGACCTCCCGCCACTCCGCGTAGGTCATCTTCGTGATGGGCGTGTTCCGCCGGACGGCGGCGTTGTTGATCAGGATGTCGATCCGCCCGAAACGCGCCACCGTCGCGTCGATGAGGCCCTTTGCGCCATTTTCCGTCGAAAGGTCCGCAAGATGCCCATCGGCCTGGGCCCCGACGGCGTTGATGAGCGCCTTCGTCTCCTCGACGCCGGCCCGGTTGGTCTTTGCATGCACCATCACGGAGCAGCCTTCCCGGGCAAGCATGAGGGCCGTCGCACGCCCGATGTTGAGCGCCGAGCCGGTGACGACCGCGACGCGGCCTGAGAGCGAGGTCATGGGATCATCCTGGCGGTTCTGGATTTGCGCATGATCGAAAGCTGAGCCCCCTTTTTGATACGCAGGCTCATGCCGCCGGCGGAAGTCGCGAAATGGCGAGCGCCATGGCCTGCGCGCGCGGCACCAGCGAATCGACCTCGAGATACTCCTCCGGCGAGTGCGCGTTGCCGCCGACCGGACCGACCGCGCAGATCGTCGGACAGCCGACTGCTGCCGTAAAGCCCGAGTCCGCGCATCCGCCCGTGAACTCCCCCTTGACCGTCAGGCCGAGGGCTGCCGCCGCGGCGGCATACGTCTCGAACAGCGCATCGCTCGACTCCGACCGGTTCAGAGGGGCGAACTCGCCGAGGATTTCGAGTGTCGCCGTCGTCCCGTTCACGGTCGGCGTATCAACAATGCGCCGGATGGCCGCGAGAGCTTCTGACCGGTCGGCGGGACTCACATACCGCAAGTCGATCCGTCC
>CAYWBX010000732.1:0-1115 GCA_964456015.1 uncultured Hyphomicrobiaceae bacterium
CTCTGCTCCCCTGCGCTTTATCTGGCTCTCCCTCGATGAAGCCGACAACGATCCGGCCCGGTTTTTGAGCTATTGGCTGGCCGCTTTCCAGCAGGTGGCTGAGTCTATCAGCGGGAAAATTCAGCCTCTGTTGAGCCTGCCGCCGCTTCGCCTGCCGCCGATCAACGTGCTGTTGGATGAACTGCTCAATGAACTGGCGGCGCTCGAATTTCCCATCCTGCTGACCCTGGACGATTATCACCTCATCACCAACCCCCAAATTCACCAGGCGCTGGACTATTTCATCGACCACCAACCGGCCCAAATACACCTGGTGCTCACCACCCGGGCCGATCCACCCTTGCCGCTCGCTCGCCTGCGCGCCCGCGGCCAGATGACCGAAATCCGCGCCGGTGACCTGCGCTTCACGCCAGAGGAAGAGCGTCGCTTTTTCGAGCTTTCGCTGAACCTTGCCCTGGCCGAGGACTCCCTGCGCGCCCTGGACGAACGCACCGAGGGCTGGGCGGTTGGCTTACAACTGGCCGGGTTGGCCCTCCAAAACCAGAGCGACGCCCTGCGCCAGCGCTTCATCGAAACCTTTCGCGGCAGTCACCGCTACGTGTTGGATTACCTGGCGGAGGAGGTCATCCGCCAGCAGGGGGAGGAGATACGCACCTTCCTCACCCAAACCAGCATTCTTGACCGCTTCAACGCCGACCTCTGTAGCGCCCTCACCGGGCGGGCGGATGCTCAAGTGGTTATTGCGCATCTGGAACAAGTCAACCTGTTCATCGTCCCGCTGGATGATGAACGCATCTGGTATCGCTATCATCACCTGTTCGCAGATTACCTGCGCACCCTGCTCAGCCAGTCTGAACAAAGCGAGCTAAACAAAAAGGCCGCGGCCTGGCACCAAGCTAACGACCTGCCGGTTGAGGCAGTGCAATACGCCCTGGCCAGCGCCGACGCCGATTTTGCCGCCGATGTCATCGAGCGGGCCTTGATCAATAATAGCACCTGGTCGAGCGGTAACCTGGCCTTATTGTCAGCCTGGCTGGATGCCCTACCCCCGCCAGCCTTTCACAATCGCCCCCAATTGAGTTTGAACGCGGCCCACATTCTGTACCTGTCGGGCC
>CAYWBX010000732.1:1125-2102 GCA_964456015.1 uncultured Hyphomicrobiaceae bacterium
CGCCGCCCGCCGCGCTGGTCGCTAATTTCAACGCGGTCAGCGTGCGTCTCGCACCGCGTGACGACGGCGTGCTCGTCGCCCGCGCCCACACCGAGCAGGCCCTGCAATCAACGCCCGACGCTGAGCAAATGCTGGCCCTGGCGGCGCTGTATCGCGGTTCAATCGCCGCCGTGCGCGGCCAGGCGCGCCAAGCCATCGAGCAAATCACCTTTGCCCAGGCGCGCCTGCCGCGGGAGGATCACCTGGCGCATGCCCGCGCATTTTTCAGCCTGGGGCTGGCGTATCAACTCTCAGATCAAACCGAGCGGGCTGTGCAGAATTATCTGCAATCAAGTGATGAAGCCGCCGCAGCCGGGGTGCTTTTTTTGGCGATCCATGCCCGCTGCGCCGCGGCCCAAGTACAGATCACCCAGGGACGGTTGCATCTGGCCGAGCAGAGCTGCCGGCAGGCCATTCAACTGGCCGAAGGCGTACGCCTGCCGCCGCTGGGGTTGGCCTGGATTGTCCTTGGCGGTATCGCTCTGGAGCGAAACGACCTGACCACGGCCGAACGGCTCTTGCAGGATGGTATTGCGCTGGCCCGTCAGGGCGGTTTGATGGATGATGTTGTTGTGGGGTTGGCGTTTTTGGCCCGTCTGTGCGCTCACTTGACCCCAGGCGACAAAACCGGCGCCCTGGCCGCTATTCAGGAAGTCCAGACCATCATCCGCGGGTATGGGGTTGAACGCATGGACATTTTGGCCGCGGCCCATCTGGCCCGCCTGCAACTTTATATGGGCCAGCAACAAGCGGCGGCGCAGTGGGCCGCGGTGTATCAAGCCGTTCGCGGCGAGTCCCGGCGCGAGTTCGAAGAGCTGACCCTGGCCCGTATCCTGCTGGCCGCCGGTCAGTTGGAGCCGCTGCCGGCCATCCTGCACCCACTTTTGGAAAAGGCAACCGCAGCCGGGCAAGGGCAAACCTGTATCGAAGTGATGCTG
>CAYWBX010000733.1:0-2096 GCA_964456015.1 uncultured Hyphomicrobiaceae bacterium
AGGACGTGCCCGCCTTCATGGCGCGCCTGCGGGCTCGCCCGTCTGTCGCGGCGCGGTGTCTCGAGTTCGCAATCCTCACTGCGGCGCGCACGGGCGAAGCGCTGGGGGCGCGCTGGGACGAAATCGATCTGGCATCCAGGGTCTGGACGATCCCGGCCGCGCGCATGAAGGCGGCGCGCGCGCACCGGGTACCGCTCTCTGACCGCGCCGTCGTGATCCTGCGCGCTGGTGCGGGAGGGCCCGTTGGTGTTTCCCGGGCAGCGCCGGGGAGAGCCGCTGTCGCAGATGGCGCTGACGATGGTGTTGCGCCGGATGCGCGTGGAGGGCGCGACCGTGCACGGCTTTCGAAGCTGCTTTCGCGACTGGTGCGGCAACCGGACGAGCTACCCGCGCGAGTTGGCCGAACAGGCGCTCGCGCACGTCATCGGCGACAAGGCGGAGCAGGCCTATCGGCGCGGCGACGCCTTGGAGCGGCGACGGCCGATGATGGCGGCGTGGGCCGCGTTCTGCTCACAAGAGGCGGCCACACGCGTGGTTCAGTTGCGGAGGGCACCATGACCACGTCTGCTCCGAAGCGCAAGCGAAGCCGTTACTCAGGCGCACTTGCCGAGCCCCTGTACGTTGAGCCGCTCATTGCCGTGCCGGCCGAGCGTTCGCGCACAGGCAGCGATCCGCAAACCGCCGACCGGGACCGGGCCCTGCAGGATCGCATCAAACGCAAGAACACGCGCTTGTTGCTCGCGGGCCGAGAGGACAGGACGCAGAAGCTCCGGCTGCTCGCCAAGCATTTCGGAATTGAAACCGATCCGCTGCCGCCAGGATGGGCCCGGGACCTCGCTTTGTGCCTCGCGCGGCGCCACGAGCGCCTGTTCGCCAAGGGCAGCAACATCAGGTATTCGGAACTTTTCGCCAAGTACGGGATCGATCCGGATGATTCGAGCCAGGACGCCGACTTTCGTTTGGCCTACGAGCTCGCCAGTAAGCACGTGCCGGGCTTCGATGTCCGTTCTCCCGAGCCTCCGCAAAGCAGGTTTTCGACGCTTGAATTGACCAGCCTCTTCCTCGCCGTCGTGGATATCCGAGACCACTTGCAGGCTTCGGGAAAGCCGGCATCGGATCGCGCCGTCGTCCGGATTCTCAGAAATCCTCGCGGGCTGGCTGCGATCATGCCCAAAGCGGCGGCTGATGAAATTACGCAAACTCTAGCGTTGCTCGGAAACGCCGACCGCGGGGCACCTCGTCCGCTCTCGGAGCGCGCGCTGCGTGAGTACTTGGCGCAGCTGCGAACGGCGTGGTCGGCCTACAAAGCGGGAACTGCCACGCCGTTTCAGAAGCAGTTCGTCCGGGAGGTTATTCCTCTCCTGCTCAGTCTGGGCAAGTCCAAATCGAGCAAGTTGACCGATCTCGCTGGGCAGATCGAGGCCGCTAAGTCGGGCAGTTAGCGGCCCGTTTTTCTGCCCAGCGATCGGTGGCATCCGAGCGGTCATCAGGACGTTCCACTGAATGGGGACGACGATGACCCTGCGATTCGATGATCGGCTGGCGTTTCCGGTCGCTGAAGCTTGCCGCCTGCTTGGGATCGGACGAACCTCGCTCTACCAGCTGGCGAAGACCGGGCAGGTCCGCCTGATCAAGATTGCCGGACGCACGCTGGTCCCGCGCAGCGAGATCGAGCGCCTCACGCGCGTAAACGACGATGCCGCTTGAACGCAGCAACACTGCCACCGCGGCAGGTTCTGCATCAGCAGCCAGCGCCTTCCGTGGCGAATGACCATGAACGGGCGTCCTTCTCCAATACCTGAAGATCCCGGACCAAGAAGGCTCGACATGAATAAGCACGAACACTTCATCGACTTCGCCGCCATCAACCGCGCCGCGCTCGCGCGACTGCCGGAGCTGTGCCTTCAGTGGCTCCCTGACGGCCGACGAATCGGGCGCGAGTTCGTCGCTCGAAATCCGCGGCGGGCCGATCGCCGTGCGGGGAGCTTCCGCATCAACCTGAAAACCGGGCGCTGGGCAGACTTCGCGATCGGCGCCCGAGGCGGCGATCCGATCTCGCTGGTTGCTTATCTCTTCGGGCTCCGTCAGGCCGAGGC
>CAYWBX010000734.1:0-2093 GCA_964456015.1 uncultured Hyphomicrobiaceae bacterium
GGACGGCGATCTGCTCGCGCGTGCCGTCGCTGAGCCGCCTGAGCTCCTCGCGCTGCCCGCCGCGGATGATGGCGCTCGGCCCGAATTCCGGGCCGAGCATGACGTCGGCCTGTGGCAATATGAAAGTGATCAGTGGACGCAACCGGGCGAGCACCGGCTCAAGATAGCGATCGCGCGCGCGCGCCTCCTCCGCGGCAAGCTCGGCCTCGATCATGCGCAGCGCCGCCACCTCGAGACTGATCTCCGCAAGCCGCGCCTCGGCGGCTGCCAGCTGATCGGCGAGTTCGCTCTCCCTCGCGGCGATGTCCTCATTGCGGGCCGCCGCCAGCGCGCCTTCGAGGCGAGCGGCTGCGGTCTTGAGGTCCACCAGTTCCTTGTCGGCAGCTCGTGCGGCTGCGGCGGCGGTCTCGAGGTCGGCTTGGAGTTGTCTTTGCGCTTCAGGGCTTGGCGCTGCCTCGCTCCACGCGGTGACCTCGCGCCGCGCGGCGTTGGCGGCGTCCTCGGCAGCCTTGAGCGCCGCATCGAGGTTGCTCCGATGGGCTGCGCGAGCCTCGGGCGGCGGCAGCCGGGCGAGCAGCGCGCCCTTTTGCCGTTGAACCGCCTCGATCCTGGTCTCCAGTCGATCGAGTTCGGCCCTGCAGGCGGCGAGCGCCGCGACCGACCTCTCGTGTTCGCCTCGTCGATCCGCGAGCGTCTGGCGCGCGGCGTGTCGGTCTGCCTCGACGGCATCGACGCCGCGGGCCTCCCCCCGAGGCGCGTTTTCGATGGCCCGTCGCACCTCTGCCATCTCGGCGCGGATGCCGCTGACACCAGCGGGCGCCAGCGCCGCCCGCTGCGCCATGAGCTCGGCATACCGCGCCTCCCCTAGGGCACGCTCGCGGCACAGCGCCTCGAGATGATCGAAGTCCCGCGCCGACGCCCGCGCGAGGAGCGCGGCGAGCTGCTCGCGACGCGCCTGTAGGTCCGCCTCGATTTCGGCCGTCTCCGCCGTCCGGCCGGGCGCCACGGTAAGCTCGCCCAGTCCCGGAATCGCGACCTTGGCCGCCGCCGTCAGCTGCACCAGTTCGCCGGGCTCGAGGGGCCGTCCGGCGATGGTCAGTCTGCCGCGCGCGTCCGGATGGTAGGTCATGCTGATCGTCGGCGCTGCCGCATCGCGCTGCGCCTCGAGCGCGCGGATCGCCTCAAGCTCCCGCCGCGCCGCCTCGGCGAGCGTCGCCGTCGCCGAGTTCGCCGCCAGTGCGGCGGCAAGCCCGCCGGCTTCCGTCTCGATCCGGGACAGCGCGTCGGCCCGGCTCTCGAGTTCGGCAAGTCGCGTCTGTGCCGCTGCGCGCCGCTCGGCGGCGACGGCCAGCGCGTACTCGCCCTCCAGCCGCTCGAGCGCCTCCTGCGCCGCCCTGGCGCGCATCTGCGCCTCGGCCACGTCCTGCTCGAGCGCCGTTCGCCGCGCCTTGAGCGCACTGACGGCGAGGCCGTCCGCAGCAATCTGTTCGTCCGCGGCCTTGAGGTCCTGTTCGCTCGCCATGAACTGCTCGACCGCTGCGCGCCATCTCGCGACCTCGCTTTCGGCCGCTTTGAGCGTCTGCAGCGCGCGATCGCGCCGCCGCAACGCTTCCTTCGCTTCCTCGACCGCCGCCAGGGCGCGCGTCTGAGCATCCCGCCGCTTGCGCTGCTCGGCCGGATCCTCCAGCGCGCGTATCTGCTCCGTGATTCTCTGAAGGTCGGCGAGCTGACGCTCGGCCGTCTCCAGACGCCCCTTGGCCTCGCTGGCCTCGCGCCTGAGCCGCTCGGCCGCCTTTCTCGCCTGATCGAGAGGGCCGTTGAGCTTCGTCTGGCCTCCCGGGGTCAGGTTTTCGGCAAGCCGTCGCTGAACGTCTTTGCGAACCATGCGCGCGTGCCGGCCTTCGGCGAGCGCCCCGACCTCGGCGGCAAGCGTGTCTTCGATTGCCCCGTGCGCACCCGCAACGGCCGCATAGGCCTCCTCCGCGTTGCGGCGCCCGGCGAGCGCCTCCTGCTGGCCGACCCACAGCAGCCTGAGCTGGCTCCTGCCGCCCTCGCCGCCGATCAGCGCTTCGAGCTTCGCCTCCGCATCCGCG
>CAYWBX010000735.1:0-2091 GCA_964456015.1 uncultured Hyphomicrobiaceae bacterium
TTCGCGCCCGGAAACAGCTCATAGGCGCCGTACTGCGCGCCGAGCCTGTCGGTCGATCCATCGGGACGCTTGATCTCGACGCCCACCGCCCGTCCGGCCTCGTCGGCAATCAGGCTGCTGGCGCGGGCATTGGACAGGATTTGCACGCCCGCCGCCTCCGCGGCCGCGCGCAGCCTGTCGATCAACTCCGCGCCGGAGCGGCTCGGCAGTGCATGCATGCGCAGAGCGCTGTGACCCGGGTAGCGGAAGTTGGCAATGACCGAGAAATCGAACCGATGTCGGTCTGCGAGCCATTCGAGGACCGGGCCAATCGCCGCGGTGACGCGCGCGACGATCTCCGCATCGGGCTCGCCTTTCGCCTTGGCCATGATGTCGGCGGCGAAGCAGGCCGGACTGTCCTCGATGCCGAGCGCCTGCTGCCAGCGTGTACCAGCCGCCGGAATGAGGCCCGCCGATAGCGCGGTAGAGCCGCGCGGAACGGGGTCACGCTCAATAACGAGGGGATCGACGCCGCCTTCCTTGGCTTTCAATGCCGCGACGAGACCGGCCGCGCCGGCGCCGACGATGGCGACCGGCACCTCCGCCGCGAACGGCGCCCCATCGTGACGCTTGACGCTCATGGCAAGAGCGCTGCCTGGACCTCGGCGATTGAGGCGATCCTGGCGACGGGCTTTAGCGCGGCTATGGCGGTTGCGTGCACGTCGGGCGAGAAGGCGGCGCAAGCATCCTCCATCACCGTCACGCCGATATCACGCACGTGAGCTTCCCGTGCGGTAGAAGCGACCCCGCCGTTGGTGACGATGCCGCCGACGACGAGCTGCCTCACGTCGAGCTTGCGCAGCACCCATTCGAGCCGGCTCATATAGAATGCAGAATAGGCGACCTTCTCGATAGCGATGTCGACGGGCTGCAACTCGTCGACTGTCTGCTGGCCCCAGGAGCCCGGCGCGAAATCGCCCTTTTTCAGGAAGGGCCGCATGGCCTTCAGGTGCGGAGAAACGATGGGCTCTCCGCCTCGCCCGGGCACAAGCGTGAACTGCGTCGCCACGACGAGCATGCCTCTTGCACGCCAGGCCTTGGCGAGCGGCGCGATTCTACCCGGCAGCCCTGCGATAGTCGCGTTGGCGAGGCCGCCGCGCGCATAGGCACCGCGCGGATGGATGAAATCGTTCTGCAGGTCGACAAGAAGAAGCGCCGCTTGGACGATGTTCAATGCCTCATCGTTCATGGTCACTCCGGTCTATGACGAGGTTTCCGAACTCATCGACGCGCGCAATCATGCCGGGCTCGAGCAGCGTCGTCGCGTCGCTCTGCTCCAGCACCGCCGGGCCTTGGACCACCGCGCCCACCGGCAGGTCGAGTCGCGAGAGCACCGGAGTTTCCACCCACTTGCCCGCGAGGCGGATGGGACGCTGCCCAAGGCGAGCGTCCTCGAGCCGAGCATGCCGAGGTGCGAGCGCCCTCATTTCGAACGCCGGCCGCCGGCCGATGGCGGCCGTCCTGAGAGTGACGATGCGCACCGGCTGCCCCGACAGCAGGCGGGAGAACGCTCGACGATAGGCCGCCTCGAAGGCCGCGCGCAATTGGACTGCATCGATGCCCGTGCCCTCGGGGCGATAGTCGACGGGCAGCGGCGCGCTGACAGTGTGCGTCTGGCCGACATAGTGCATGTCGAGCTCGAACTGCACATCGAGCCGCGCATCGGCGCCGTTGCCGCCGACGTCGCCGATCGTGTCGCTGCCGCGGTGCGCGATCGCCTGCATTTCCGGCCGATCGTGCGGCTGGCGGCGCCGGGGTCGTTGCCGCGGCCGGAGTTGAAATCCCAGCGGCTGGTGCGCCGCTCGGAGCACTGACGGCCGGGTCCGCCTCTGCGGGGACCACGAGCGTCGAAGGGATGCGTTCGGCGGCGTGACCTCAAGGTAAGGGCGCCATCCGTCGCCACGGTTCAACAGGAGCAAGTGCGATGCCGACGTGGTCGTCCCTGGCGGTCGCGATGTTGCTGGCGGCCGGCGTGGTTCGAGGCGAGGACTGGACGCACTGGCGCGGCCCACTTCAGAATGGCGCCACACGCACGAGCGCCGGCCCGAAAAC
>CAYWBX010000736.1:0-2078 GCA_964456015.1 uncultured Hyphomicrobiaceae bacterium
CCTGGCGAGCATCGTGTCGTTGACGCCCGGAACCGTCTCAGTCGACATCGATCGCGCTGCACGGAGGCTCCATGTCCACGCGCTCAACGTCGCCGATGCGAGTGAACTGATCGCCACCATCAAGCGTCGCTATGAGACGCCGCTCAAAGAGGTGTTCGGATGCTGACCACCGCCGTCTCGGCTGCGTACATCATGCTTGGCATCGCCATGGGCCTCAATTTGTGGCGTCTCGTCAAAGGCCCGAGCACGCCCGACCGGATTCTGGCGCTCGACACGCTTGCCATCAACACGATTGCCCTCGTGATGCTGATCGGCATCGCGACCGCGAGCCCCGCCTATTTCGATGCGGCGCTTCTCATCGCCATGATGGGGTTTGTCGGGACGGTCGCGCTTTGCAAGTTTCTGCTCGGCGGCGATATCATCGAGTGAGGAGTTTCCATGGTCGTAGACATCGTCACATCACTGTTGATCCTTGTCGGGGCTGCCTTCGCCCTGATTGGATCGATCGGCCTGGCCAAGCTTCCGGATTTCTTCACGCGTCTGCACGGTCCCACGAAGGCGACCACGCTCGGCGTCGGCTCGGTCGTCATCGCCTCTCTTGTCCATTCGAGTGCGGAGACGGGCGGCATAAGCTTGCGCGAGCTCGCCATATCGCTTTTCCTCTTCATCACCGCGCCGGTCAGCGCGCATCTTCTGGCGAAGGCTGCCATCAAGCGCGAAACGAAAGCTCCAGTTGACCGGATCGACTGAGCCCGCACTCGCGTCGAAGACATTTAGGGAGCTCCCCATGCTGCATACCGACATTCCGACAGAAGCAGAGTTCCGCGGGCTGGATGCGGTGCGAGACCCGATCTGCATCTCGATCTACCTCCCCACAACGCCTGTGACGCGGGAGGCAAAGGGCGACCGGATCCTGTTCAAGAACCTCGTCACCGAAGCCATTTCGCAGCTCTCGGACGCGAAGGCCAATAAGCGCAAGGTTGCGGCTGTTGAGGGGCTGCTCATGGGCTTGCTCGAGGACGACGTCTTCTGGGCATATCTCGCCGATGGCTTGGCCGTATTTGCGACCCCGCAGGAACTTCGCTCATTCAGGTTGCCGATCGCACCGCCCAAGGCTGTTGAGGTGTCGGATCGCTTCCATATCAAACCGCTGGTGCCGCTGATGGCCTTTCCGGGAGCCTGCTTCGTTCTCGCTCTTGCGCAGGGTGCGACGCGCTTCATTGAGGTGACGTCGAGCCTGTCCGAACCGGTGAAGGTCGACGGTTTGCCGAAAAACATGTCTGACGCTCTCAAGAAGCAGCTCCCGCGCGACCGGGCCCCAACCGGACGCATTCAGGGCAGTGAGGGCATGAAGGTTCTCACAGGACAATATTGCCGCATCGTCGACCGCGCCTTGCGACCGATCCTTACTGGACGCACGGTTCCGCTTGTGCTCGCCTGCGTCGAGGAGCTGGCGGCGATCTATCGGATGCACAACTCCTATCCGTTTCTGCTCGCGTCCTTCATCGCGGGCAACCCCGAGCAGTCGACGGATCGCGAGCTGGCCGCCAAGGCCCGCGAGATTTCGATCAGACATGCCAAACGCACTATTCGCGATCGCCTCAAGCTCGTCGAGGAGCGCGCAGACAAGGACTTGGCGAGCACCGACGTCGCGCAAATCGCACACGCGGCGGTCCGCGGCCAGGTCGGCACGCTTCTCGTCGACGTCGCTGCGTCGCGCCCAGGTACGATCGACCCTGTCAGAGGGACGATCACGCTCGCCGATGCGCCGAGCGCGAAAACCTACGATCTGCTCGATGAACTGGTGGGACTGACGATCCGCTCCGGTGGGGAGGTGCTGCCGATCAAGAGCTCGGCACTGCCAAACGGCAGTCCGGTAGCGGCAGTCTTCAGATATCGCGGCTGATGGGCATTCGCAATTGAGAAACGGACCGCAGGAACTACCTGCGATCGGCGTTCTCGCCCTGCCGTACCGCCGGCCAGAGGGGCTTGCTCGCCGCCGCGATCAGCACGCAGCCGAGGACGACCTTCAACAAAGTGACCGACGCGAAGCCCAGGAGAAGGCCGCCGGCAAATGC
>CAYWBX010000737.1:0-2074 GCA_964456015.1 uncultured Hyphomicrobiaceae bacterium
AACAGTACGAAACCGGCACGTTCACCGGCGGCAAAAAGTTTTACTGGCAGACCAGCCTGGAAAAAGCGCGGTTCGTTCTGTTTGTCGGCGCGAATCTGTTCGAGGCCAACTACGGCCCGACCAATCGCACCGTGCGGCTCACGGAAAACCTGGCGACCGGCTACACGAAGATCGCCGTCGTTGATCCGCGGTTCAGCAAGCTGGCCAGCAAAGCGTGGAAATGGTTGCCGATCAAACCCGGCGCCGACGGCGCGCTGGCGATGGCGGTCATCCGTTGGATGATCGAGCACGACCGGTTCGACAAGCCATTCCTCGCCATTGCCAACAAAGCCGCCGCCGCGGCCGCCGGCGAGAAGAGTTACACCAACGCCACCTGGCTCGTGAAACTCGATCCGAAAACCGGCGAACCCGGCCCGTTCGTCCGCGCCGCCGATGTCGGTCTCGCCCAGGCCGAGAAACGCACCGTACCGGACCCGAAAGACAAAACGAAAACGGTCGAGTACGAAGAAAAGTTCATGCTCGTCATGAAAGACGGCACGCCGGTCGCGTTCGATCCGAACGACGCCAAGACCGCCGTGACCGGCGACCTGTTCGTGGACGCGACGTTGCCGGACGGCACGAAGGTCAAGAGCGGTTTCCAACTCATCAAGGAAGCCGCGTTCGAGAAAACCCACGCCGAGTGGTGCGCCATTTGCGAACTGAAACCGGCCGATGTGGCCGCCGTCGCGCGCGAGTTGACCAGCTACGGCAAACAGGCGTCGGTGGACATTCATCGCGGCGTCAGCCAGCACACCAACGGGTTCTACAACGTCCTCGGCTGGTACACCGTCAACGCCATGCTCGGCAACTTCGACTGGCAGGGCGGCATGAGCATCGCCAGCAGCTACGGTTACGACGGCAGCAAAGGCGAGCCGTTCAACGTGAGCAAGATCCCCGGCAAGATCACCACCTTCGGCATCTCCAGCATCCGCCACGATGTGGAATACGCCAAGACTACCATCTTCGAGGGTTACCCCGCTAAACGTAACTGGTATCCCATCGCCAGCGACGTGTACGAGGAAATCATCCCCTCCATCGGCGACGCCTATCCGTATCCGGTCAAGGCGCTGTTCAGCTACATGGGTTCGCCCGTCTATGCGTTGCCCGCCGGCCACACCAACATCGAAGTCCTCGCCGACGTGAACAAACTGCCGCTCTACTTCGCCAGCGACATCCTCGTCGGCACAACCAGCATCTTTGCCGACTACATCTTCCCCGACCTCACCTTCCTCGAACGCTGGGAGTTCCAAGGTTCCCACCCGAACATGAACCTCAAGGTCCAGCCCATCCGCCAACCTGTCATCCCGCCGGTGCCCGAGACCTGCCGCGTGTTCGGCCAGGAAATGCCCATCAGCTTCGAGTCGCTCCTCATGGCGCTCGGCGAGAAACTCGGCCTGAAAGCCTTCGGCAAAAACGCCCTCGGCGACGGCCAAGACCTCAACCGGCCCGAAGACTTCTACATTCGCGGCGTCGCCAACGTCGCCGCCGGCAGCAAACCCGGTGACGCCGTGCCCGACGCCAGCCCCGAAGAAATCGTCCTCTTCGAAAAAGCCCGCCGGCATCTCCCCAAAACCGTTTTCGATGCCGCCTACTGGAAATCACTCGTCGGCGATGCCCTCTGGCCAAAGGTCGTCTATGTCCTCAACCGCGGCGGCCGGTTCCAGGATCATTCCAAGATCGCCACCGGCGCTCAACTGCCCAACCCCTACGGCAAACTGCTCTGTCTCTATCAGGAAAAGACCGCCAAAAACAAATACGCCGGCAATGGCCAACATTACCGGGGCCACGCCCACTACCGGCCCCAAGCCGACTTCACCGGCCAACCCCTCGACAAACTCGCCGCCGGCCACGACCTTCATCTCATCACCCACCGCAACATCCTCCAGTGCAAGAGCCGCACCATCACCAACTACTGGCTGCAGCCGATGATGCCTGAAAACCACATCTCGCTGAACCCCGCCGACGCCGCCCGGCTCGGTCTGCGCGACGGTCAACCAGTCAAAGTCGTCAGCGCCACCAACCCGACCGGCGAATG
>CAYWBX010000738.1:0-443 GCA_964456015.1 uncultured Hyphomicrobiaceae bacterium
CCTCGCGCTCGCGCGTCAGGCCGAGCACCTCGAAGCGCAACGATTCCTCGCCGCGGCCCCAGAAACTTGAGAGCGGCCGGCACGTCGCCTCGAACACCTCCAGCGCGCGCACGATCCTCCGCGAGTCGTTCGGATGGATCTTCGCCGCGCACCAGATGGGATCGGCCTCCGCGGCGTTCGGATCCGGCGTGGTCCGGGACTCCGTTCTGAGCTATCTGCCGGCGTTCGTGGCAGCCGGCGTTGCATGTTTCGTGGCGGTTGCGATGCTGGCGATGATCAAGTCCCCGCCGCGGCCGGCGGTCGTTGCGGCGTGACGGGCGTGCGCCCGACCGGCGGAGGCCAACTGGCCTCGTGGTGGTAGCCCTCGCGTGATCGCGGAGGGAGTGGTCTCTTTCCGCCACGCCTTCTCTCCCGATAAGCTGCGCCGCCGAACCGAGCCAGGA
>CAYWBX010000738.1:453-2073 GCA_964456015.1 uncultured Hyphomicrobiaceae bacterium
ACCATGCGCCGCATCAACCCGCCGACCTTTCCGAAGCCTGCGTCAAACTATTCGCAGGGCATCGTTCATAAGGCGGGCGCGGAGCGCCTCGTCATCTCGGGTCAGGTAGGGGTGAGAAGCGACGGCACGACCGCCGCGGGCCTCGAGGCCCAGATGACCGAGGCGTGGGCGAATTTCCTTGCCGTGCTGACCGACGCCGGCTTCAGGCCCGAGCATGTGGTGAAAGTCACGGTCTATGTGACCACGCCTGCGCTCGCCGAGTTCCGGCGCGGCCGCGAAAAGGCGCTCGCAGGCTGCGCGCCGGCGGCGACCTATGTGCAAGTGGCCGCACTTGCAAGCCCGGAGTACCTGGTCGAGATCGAGGGCGAGGCGGTGAAGGAATAGGATTCGGCGCACCCTTCGGACGGCGGTCTCGTCGAGAAATGCCTGCCCGTGGGCCGAATCGACGACCTGTCTTGCGCAAGGTTGATCTGTACGCCGCCCATCAACCTGCGTAGCCTCCGCGCTTGCCCGAGTCGGGACCGGTCCCGGCCGAACCCGTCGCTGCCGAGGATCTGTCTCCGATGACCGCTGAACGCCGCGTGCTCGTCTGGATGTGCGTGCTCGTTGCGGTCAATCAGCTCGGCTTCGGCGCGGTGATGCCGTCGCTCCCGCTTTATGCGCAGACTTTCGGCGTCGCCGCCTCCGCCGTCGGGCTTGCCATCGCCGTCTACGGCCTCGCCCGGTTCGCGATCGCGCTGCCCTCCGGTCAGATGGCCGACCGGCTCGGTCGCCGACCGACGCTCGCCGTCGGCGGGCTCGTGTCGGCGTTCGGAAATCTCTGGTGTGCGTGGGCGACGAGCTATCCGGAGTTCATCGTCGCGCGCTTCGTGGCCGGCGCCGGCGCTGGCCTCATCGTCACCACCGGCCAGGTCGTGCTCGCCGACATCTCGACGCCCATCGAGCGCGGCCGCATGATCGCGATCTATCAGGGCACCTTCATCTTCGCGGTCGGCATCGGGCCGTTTCCGGGCGGGCTCATCGCTCAGCACTTCGGGCTGACGGCGCCGTTCACGGCCTACGGCGTGATGGCGGCGATCGCTTCGGCGGTCGCCTGGTTCGCGGTTGCCGAGACGCGCGACTTCTCGCGCACGCCGGGCGCAAAGAAGGAGCGGCCGCCGCCGCCGTCGCTCGCCGCCCAGCTCTCGCTCCTGCGCGATCGCGTCGGCTTTCTGCTGGTGAGCCTCATCGCGCTCATGAACGCGGTGGTGCGCACCGGCGGTCTCTTCGCCATCGTGCCGGTTCTGGCCGCCGACCGCCTCGGCATGTCGGTTTCGGCAATCGGCTTTGCGTTCATGTTGGGCAGCATCGCCGGTGTTGTTGCGGCCTATCCGGCCGGCTGGCTCACCGACCGGTTCGGGCGCAAGGCGGTGATCGTTCCCTCGGCCGTCATGACCGGGCTTTCGATGATGCTCTATTGCGTGGCGCCGTCCTCTGCGTGGTTCATCGCCGGGTCCATCGTCTGGGGCGTCGCCATCTCGGTCGGTAGTGCCGCACCGGCGGCCTATGCGGCGGACTCAGCCCCTCCCGGCATGAACGCGGCGGCCGTGAAGGACAATGTCCGGTTCATCGATCAGGAGA
>CAYWBX010000739.1:0-1427 GCA_964456015.1 uncultured Hyphomicrobiaceae bacterium
GCGAGATCGTCGTTCTCCGGCTGATCCTCGAAGGGCCGCGCAAGAACGGCAAGAAGCCGCTCGAACACGCTGAAGTCTTCGCGCGCGATCGCCGCCGCGATGGCTTCCTCGACGCGATGGTTGCGCGGGATGAAGCGCGGACTTGCCCGCCGCATGGCCTCGCGCCGGGCCAGCGGATCACCGCCCTCGCGAGCGAGCCGCGCCCGCCACGACGTCGCCCAGGTATCGTAAAGGGCAGGCTCCTTGAAGAGCGCGCGGACAGTCGAATCGGCGGCGGGATCGGCCGCCGCATCGGCAAGGTGACGGAACGTCAGCGTGAAATCG
Organism: uncultured Hyphomicrobiaceae bacterium; assembly: GCA_964456015.1. GTDB lineage: Bacteria > Pseudomonadota > Alphaproteobacteria > Rhizobiales > Hyphomicrobiaceae. The sequence goes on from CAYWBX010000739.1 coordinate 325, forward strand.
GCCTCGCCCGCCATCATCGCCTCGAGCAGCGCCTGGCCGAGCTCGAGGTCGCCGTCCTGCGGCCTCGAAAGCCCCAGTTTGCGACAAAGGCCCGCTGTGTAGGCGCCAAGGTGGCGCTCGCCGGCGGCGTCGATCGCCGCCTGCGCGAGCTCCATGGATTTCTCCGGCGTCTCGGCCAGGATCGGCAGCAGCGTCTCGGCGAAGCGGGCGAGGTTCCACTGGGCGATGTGCGGCTGGTTGCCGTAGGCATACCGGCCCTGGTGATCGATGGAGCTCAGCACCATGCCGAAGTGGAACGTGTCCATGAAGGCACACGGGCCGTAGTCGATGGTCTCGCCCGAAATCGCGCAATTATCGGTATTCATGACGCCGTGGATGAATCCGATCAGCATCCATTGGGCAACGAGCGCGGCCTGACGGGCGACGACGGCTTCGAGCAGCGCGGCGTAGGGGTTCTGGGCGCCACGCGCCTCTGGATAATGGCGATCGATGACATAGTCGGCGAGCGTGCGCACGCCGTCGATGTCCCGGCGCACGGCGAAATACTGGAACGTGCCGACGCGCACATGGCTTGCAGCGACTCGGGTGAGGACGGCGCCCGGCAGTGCTGTCTCGCGGAACACCGGCTCGCCGGTCATGACCGCCGCGAGCGCGCGCGTGGTCGGGATGCCGAAGGCGGCCATCGCCTCGCTTACGATGTACTCGCGCAACACCGGTCCGAGCGCCGCGCGCCCGTCGCCGCGCCGCGAGAAGGGTGTGGGCCCCGAGCCCTTGAGCTGAATATCCCGCCGCACGCCGTCGCAGCCGACGACCTCGCCGAGCAGGAGCGCGCGGCCGTCGCCGAGCTGCGGCGTGAAGCCGCCGAACTGGTGACCGGCGTAGGCCTGGGCCAGCGGCTCGCTGCCCTCTGCGATCCGGTTGCCGGCAAGCACTTCGACGCCGTCGCGGCTCGCCAGCCAGTCCGGGTCGATGCCGAGTTCGCGGGCAAGCGGCCCATTGATGCGCACAAGGCGCGGCGACCTGACCTTTGTCGGAGCCAGGCGGACCGAAAAACGCTCGGGCAGTCGGGCGTAGCTGTTGTCGAAGCGGATGGCGGCGCGGCT
>CAYWBX010000739.1:1437-2063 GCA_964456015.1 uncultured Hyphomicrobiaceae bacterium
CCCACTCCGGTACCGGCCCTTTCGGGCGGTCTTGGTTCGCTGGCGGGCCCGCCCGGCGGGCGCGCTTCCCCGACAAGGTAGTGGCTTGGCCCACGAAGGAGAAGGGTCGGCGCGTCAGTCGGGAATGAGCCGGTTGACGGGAACGGGATAGGCGGATGCCTCTCCAAGCATCAGCACCTGGAGCCGGGACGGGACCAGGAGGCCCGCGATGGCCGGATCGAGCACATTGAGGCCGCCGGTGAACGCGCCGAACGCCGGCAGGATCAACCGCGTCGCGTCGCTGGCGAAACAGGGCCGACGTATGGAGGTTCCCCGCACCGCAAGCCGCGCGGCCGGATGCAGGTGGCCGGCGATGAGGGCGCCGGCGCCGCCCGCGCACCTCTCCGCCAAGTGTCTCGGCGATCACCGGATCGTGATTGCCCGTCACCCAGACCCAGCGTCGCCCGGCCTGCAGGGCGCCGAGCCGTTCCAGATCCTCGTCGTCGATGCGCCCGGCGCCGTCCGGCTCATGCAGGCTGTCGCCAAGCGCGATGACCGTGTGGGGCGCGTAGGCCGCGATCGCATCGGCGAGGCGGGAGAGCGTCTCGCGAGTATCGTAGGGCGGCAGCAGCCAGCCCTTGGCCGCA
>CAYWBX010000740.1:0-2054 GCA_964456015.1 uncultured Hyphomicrobiaceae bacterium
CGCTCACCGCGCGCGAGAACGTGGCGCTCGTGACCGACATCGCCGACGACCCGATGCGGCCGGAGGAGGCGCTCGAACGCGTAGGGCTTGCCGGGCGAATGGACCACTTTCCGGCCGAGCTCTCGGGCGGGGAGCAACAGCGGGTTGCGATCGCGCGAGCCATCGCCAAGCGGCCGGGGGTGCTGCTGTGCGACGAGCCGACCGGCGCGCTCGACAGCCGCACCGGCGTCCTGGTCCTCGAGACACTCGAGACCGCCAACCGGGAGCTCGGCACGACGACCGTCATAATCACGCACAACGCCGCCATCCGAGACATGGCGCACACGGTCATCAGTTTCGCCGACGGCAGGATCAGCGACATCGGCAGCAACGCGGCGCGCAAGCGACCGGCAGAAATAAGCTGGTGAGGCGGATGCGCGCGCTCGACAAGAAGCTCTTGCGCGAATTCAAACGCATCTGGGCGCAGGTGCTGGCGATCGCCCTGGTGATGGCCTCCGGTGTCGCCACATTCGTGCTTGCGAACGGGGCTTATCTGTCGCTTGAGGAAACGCGCGAGGCCTACTACGAGCGCCATCGCTTCGCAGACCTCTTCGCCGAGGTGACGCGGGCGCCGCGCGCGGTCGTCGAGGAGATCCGCCAGATTCCCGGCATTGCGGCGGCCGAGCCCCGCATCTCGCGGCTTGGCATTCTCGACATCGAGGGTCTCGATGCGCCGGCGACCGGCCGGGCGCTCTCGTTGCCGGATCACGGGCCTGCGATCCTCAATGTGCCTTACGTCCGCGTCGGACGGCTGCCCGAGCGCGGCCGCGTCGACGAGGTGGCGGTCAACGAGGCCTTCGCCAACGCCCACCGGATGACGCTCGGCTCAACCTTCCGCGCCATGCTCAACGGCAAGAAGCGCGAGCTTCGCATCGTCGGCATTGCGCTTTCGCCGGAGTTCATCTACGCCATCGGTCCCGGCGATCTCATGCCGGACGACCGGCGCTTTGCCGTTCTCTGGATGTCGTCGGCGGCACTGGAGGCGATTTTTGACGTCGAGGGCGCATTCAATGAGATCTCGGTGCGGCTGCTGCCGGGCGCCGTCGAGGCCGAGGTGCTGCGGCGCATGGATGCCGTTCTTGCGCGCTACGGAAGCACCGGCGCCTATTCGCGCAAGGAGCAGATGAGCCACGCCTTTCTTGACGCTGAGCTGCGCCAGCTGGCGGCGCTCGCGCGCGTGATACCCCCGATCTTCCTGCTCGTCTCCGCATTTCTCATCAACATCACGCTGAGCCGCCTGATCGCACTCGAGCGGGAGCAGATCGGCCTGCTGAAGGCGATCGGCTACGGGCGCGCGACGATCGCCTGGCACTACATCAAGCTCGTGCTCGTCATCGCGCTGATCGGGATCGCCGTCGGTGCCGCCGCGGGCGCGCAGCTTGGTCGCGGCATGACGCATCTTTACGCCGAATTCTTCCACTTCCCGTTCCTGCTCTTTCGCGCCGAGCCGGAGACCTATCTCATTGCGGCGATCGTGTCGGCGGCCGCAGCCGTCGCCGGCGCCGTGAAGGCGGTTCGGGAGGCGCTGGCATTGGCGCCGGCCGTCGCCATGCAGCCGCCAGCACCGCCACGCTACCGCCGGCTCATTCCCGTGCGCTATGCCTGGCAAGTGAGCCGCCTTTCTCAGCTCGACGTGATGGCCGTCCGGCACATGGTGCGCTGGCCGTTTCGCGCGGGCTTCACCGCGCTCGGCATAGCGCTGGCGACGGCGCTCCTGGTGACCGCGCTGCTGTCCTTTGATTCGGTCGAACTCATGATCGACGTCGCCTTCAACCGCACGGAGCGGCAGGACGCGACGCTTGCGCTGACCGAGGCGAAGGGACCGGCGGTGGTGCCGGCGGCAGGCCCCCACCGAGGCGTGGGCCCTTGGGTTATCGGGGCTGAGCTTCTGCATCCCGATTCTCGCCGTGGCCTACGCCGGGTCGTTCATGCGTCTGAGCGGGGACGACTACTGTTTCGGGGCGGTCGTAACGCAACACGGCTTCTTCGGGGCCCAGGTCTACTCCTACGTGGGT
>CAYWBX010000741.1:0-2054 GCA_964456015.1 uncultured Hyphomicrobiaceae bacterium
ACCGGCCCCTTGACGGTGCCGACGGTCTGCATCCTCAGATGCGGATGCTCGGCGAGCCCCTTCCAGTCGTTGACGCGCCCGAAGGCAATGTCGGCGGCATCGAGCTTGGCGATTGCCTCCGCCGCATCGTGCGCCGAGAACCACGCCTGCACCGCGCCGTCCGTCTCCGGCCGGTTGGCAAGCCGCGCCGGACTTGTCGCGAACTTGGGATCGCTGCCGAGTTCCGGCCGCCCGAGCACCTTGGACGCCAGCGCCCGCCATTCGCGGTCGTTCTGGATCGAAATCAGCACGGGCACCCCATCCCGCGTCGTGAACACGCCATAGGGTGCAAGCGAGGTGTGCGAGAGGCCGATGCGCTTTGGCGGCGCGCCGTAGAGGCCCTGCAGCAATGGCACGCTCATGAATTCGGCCATGCAGTCGAACATCGAGACGCGAATGTGCGCACCGTTGCCGGTGCGACCGCGCGCAATCAGCGCCTCGAGGATCGCCTCGTAGGCATGGAGGCCTGAGGCCACATCGACGATCGAGACGCCGACCCGCGACGGACCCGAGGCGTCGCCCGTCACCGACGCAAGGCCCGACTCGGCCTGAATCAGGAGATCGTAGGCCTTGCGCTGCGCATAAGGTCCCTCCTCGCCGTAGCCCGAGATCGAGCAGGCGATGAGCCGCGGAAAGCGCCGGCAGAGCTCGTCCGGGTCGAGCCCGAGCTTCTTGAGCGCACCGGGCTTCAGGTTCTGCACGAGAACGTCGGCCTTGGCCAGCATGGCGAGCAGAAACTCGCGATCCTCAGGTTGGGTCAGGTCCGCGACAACCGACTCCTTGCCGCGGTTGAGCCAGACGAAATAGACGCTTTCGCCCGCGAGCAGCTGGTCGTAACCGCGGGCGAAGTCGCCCTCCGGCCGTTCGATCTTGATGACACGCGCGCCCGCGTCCGCAAGCCGGCGACCGCACATCGGCGCGGCCACGGCCTGCTCGAGGGAGATGGCGAGAATGCCATCGAGGGGTCTGATCCTCATCCTGTCCTGATCCTGCCGTTCGCTTAAGGGATGCGGGCAGCTTGCCCTCAGACGCCGCGACACCGCTTGCGCATGAAGAGATGCCAGGGGTCCGGGAACTCGCCGACAGGGACTTCGATCAACGCCGGCTCGCCGCTCGCGATCGTATCGCGCAGCGCCCCCGTCAGTCCCGCCGGATCGCGCGCCCGCTGCGAGCGGATGCCGAAGCTCTCGCCGAGCTTCACGAAATCCGGATTCTTGAGGTCGCTCGCGATGACGCGGCCCTCGTAGTTGAGCTGCTGCATCCGTTTGACGTTGCCGTAGGCGTTGTCGGTGAAGACGACGGCCACCACCGGGATGTTGTACTTCGCGGCCGTCGCGAGCTCCTGCACGCCGAACATGAAGCCGCCGTCGCCCGAGATCGACACCACGGGCTTGTCCGGCAGCGCCGCCTTGACGCCGAGCGCGGTGTTATAGCCCCAGCCGAGCGTTCCCTGATAGCCCGAGGCAATGTAGGTGCGGGGCCGGTAGACCGGATACATCACCCGCGCGCAGTAACAGACCTGCGTCAGCTCTTCGACAACGATCCCGTCTTCCGGAACGGCGGTACGGATCGCATCGATCCAGCGCCTCTGTGGGGCGAGCGGCGCGAGCTCGGCGTCGACCGTCTTGTTCACCGCTGCGATCTCGTCAGCTCGGCTCTCGCGCTTGGCCAGATGCCGGGGCAGGCGCTTCAACAGCGCGCGCAGACCTTCCGCCGCATCCGCGATGATGGCGACGTCCGGTTTGCGGATGCGCCCCGGCCGGGTCGGGTCGATGTCGAGATGGATGACCTTCATCTGGTCGTCCGTACCCCAGTCGTGCTGCTGGTGGAGCCGCGTGCCGACGCCGAGCACAACGTCCGCCGTGCGCCAGAGGTGATAGCCGTGCGACAGCCGCACCGAGAGCCTGTGCCGGTTGTCCAGGACTCCGGCGCCGGTGCGGAACGACATCACCGGCGCCTCGAGCATCTCGGCGAGCTCGCGCACCTCGGCTGCCGCGTCGGCCGCCCCGCCGCCG
>CAYWBX010000742.1:0-2048 GCA_964456015.1 uncultured Hyphomicrobiaceae bacterium
GAGTTGTCGCAAGGAGCGCGCCATGGCTCACCCCGTCCTCAGCCCGAACCGCATGAAGCTCGGCATCATGGCGTTCAACTGCAGTCACGGCTCGACCGTGACGACGGCCGACGGGGCCTGGGAGCTCCGGTGGGACAGGAGCGTGGAGCTGGCGAGGCTTGCGGACGAGGCCGGCTTCGAGGCCCTCCTGCCGGTCGGCCGCTGGCGCGGCTACGGCGGGGCGACGAACTTCAACGGGCAATCGTTCGAGACGTTCACGTGGGCCGCCGGGATCGGCGCCTCGACGCGACGCATCGCGGTAATTGCGACGGTGCATGCGCCGCTCGTGCATCCGGTGCTGGCGGCCAAGCAGGCGGCGACGGTCGATCACATCACCGGCGGCCGATTCGTGCTCAATCTCGTATGCGGCTGGAACAGGCCCGAGTTCGACATGTTCGGAGCCGAGTTCCGCGGGCACGAGGAGCGCTATGCCTATGCCGAGGAGTGGCTGGCGCTGGTCCGGCGGCTGTGGCGGGAGCCGGAGGCATTCGATCATGACGGTGCGTTCTTTCACGGCCAGGGCCTCTGGAGCATGCCGAAGCCGGTGCAGGGCGGCGACGTGATCGTCATGAACGCCGGCAGCTCGCCGACCGGGCACAGGTTCTCGGCGCGGCACTGCGACATGAACTTCGCCATGCTGAGGCAGAAGGGCTTCGAGGACGATGCCGGTCAGATCGCTGCGCTAAAGACGCTCGCACGCGCAAGCGGGCGCGCCTCGCAGTGCTGGATTCACGGCTATGTCGTCTGCCGCGCAAGCGAGAAGGAGGCGCGCGAGTACCTGCATCACTACGTCGTCGAGCGCGGGGATGACAGGGCGGCCGACGCCATGGTCGAGTTGTTCGGGATGACGTCGCAGACGCTTGATCCCTCGGTCCTCGAGAGCTTCAAATTCCACTTCAAGGCGGGCCACGGCGGCTACCCGCTCATCGGCACGCCCGAGCAGATCGTCGACCAGATGCTGACGCTTTCGCGGATGGGGGTCGACGGCATCCTGCTGTCGTGGGTGGACTATCTCGCCGAGGCGCGCCAGTGGATCGACACGGTGATGCCGCTGATGGTCGAGGCGGGACTGCGCGAGGCGGGCCGGAAGCCGGAGAAGGCCTCCGCATGAGCCGGCTCTCAGAGCGGGCAGGCCGCGGTGTTCGCCGCCTGATACCTTCGGATGCGATCCCGACCGCGCGGGACGTGTGCCATTTCGGGACGCGGTTGGCGGTTCGTTAACCCGGCCATGGCCATACTGATCCGGGATTTTTCAGCAGTTGGACGAGGCTGCGGGGGCGGCGGCGCCCGATGGCGCTCCGCAAACTGGGCCATGAGGCATTGCGGCCTCCCCGGACCTCGTCACGGGCGGTGGCAAGGGACGCGACTTGGCGAAGCGAACGGCAGTGATCGGCGCCGGATTGGCGGGATTGACGTGCGCGCGCACGCTGCGCCGGGCAGGCTGCTTCGTCGATCTCTTCGAGCAGGATCGAATCGTCGGCGGTCGCATGGCGACGACGCGGCTCGGCCTCGCGCCGTTCGATCACGGGGCGCAGTACGTCACGGCGCGCGGTCAGGCCTTCAAATCCTATCTGGACGAACTCGTGGCGTCGGCCTACGCGCGGCGCTGGACGCCGAAGATGGCGGACGGCAGCGACATCAAGCAGATGACCCCGTGGTTCGTCGGCACGCCGGGGATGAGCTCGATCATCAGGCCGCTCGCCGAGGGCGTCAGGATCGCCACGGAGCGGCGCGTTCATTCGCTCGAGACAGGGGAGAAGGGCTGGACGCTTGTGTTCGAGGACGAGAGCAGCATCGGACCCTACCATGCCGTTGCTATCGCAACCCCGCCGGCCGAGGCCAAGCTGCTCGCGGGGCGAATCGAGGAGATCGCCGAAGCGCTCGAAAAGGTGCGCATTTCGCCTTGCTGGGCCGTGCTCGTGCGGCTCGATGACAGACTGCTGCCGGCGCAAGACGTGTTCTCGGACATGAACGAGGTGATCCGCTGGATCGCCCGCAACAACGCCAAA
>CAYWBX010000743.1:0-1072 GCA_964456015.1 uncultured Hyphomicrobiaceae bacterium
CCTTGACCCACCACAGCATGATGCCGGCAAATATCAACACCAAGAGTATCCCGATCACGCCCGTGACCAAATTTGTCATGACATCTTCCTTTTCCGGGATGGCCTGCCGGAGGGGGCCGTTGCGACGCCACGGTTGCGGGCCCGCTTCGATTTCTTGCCGGCCAGGGTCTTTGCCAGCCAGCGTGCGGTGCGCAACAGGCGAGCGTCGTTGTCGCGACGCGCAACGAGCTGCACGCCGAGCGGCAGACCATTTTCCGACTGCAGCAGCGGCAGCGTCACCGCTGGAGTGCCGAGATAGGTCCAGATGGTGCAGAACACCGGATTGCCGGTCGACTCGAGGCCGGGTGGCTCGCCCGGCGCCGCCGGGGTTAGAATCGCATCGTACTCGTCCCAGATCCATCCGAGCGCCTCGTTGAGCGGAGCGATGGCGGCCACGGCGCCGGTATAGTCGATCGCCTTGTGGCCGCGGCCGCGCTCGATGAGCTGGCGTAAGGCGGGGCTCAGGCGGTCGCCGCCCTGCTCGTAGTCTCGGTTGAGATTGTGGGCCATCTCAACCTCCATGACGACACGGTGCCAATCGACGGCACGCGCGAAGCCCGGCGCGAGCTCGACCTCGGTCACACGATCCCCGAGCGTGGCAACGAGCTCGGCGAACGCGGCCCGGATCGCCGGTTCGGCATGCTCCCAGACGGGCGAGCGCACGAAGGCGAGCCGCGGCGGAAGCGGCGGTTCGCTCGCCGCAACCGAGACGAACGGAGGCACCGCGATGGCGCGTGTGTCAGGGTCCTCCTCGTCGAAGCCGGCCAGCACCGACGCGAGCAGCGCCGCGTCCTCCACCGAGCGTGTCAGCACGCCGACATGATCGAGGGTGCGCGAAAGCAGAAGCGCGCCTGAGCGCGGGATAAGGCCGTGGGTCGGCTTTAAGCCGACCACGCCGCAGAACGCCGCCGGTCGGATCACCGAGCCGTTGGTTTGGCTGCCGATCGCGCCCGGCACCATATAGGCCGCCACAGCCGCGGCCGAGCCGGATGAGGAGCCGCCGGGCGTGCGGGTCGAATCGTGCGGATTGCGG
>CAYWBX010000743.1:1084-2033 GCA_964456015.1 uncultured Hyphomicrobiaceae bacterium
TGGTCTTGCCGGCATGATAATAGGCGTATTCCGTGGTGACGGTCTTGCCCATGATGACGGCGCCGGCGGCGCGCAGCCTCGCGACCACGGCGGCGTCGCGCCGAGGCGTGCGCCCGGCCCATAGCGGCGAGCCGAACTCGGTCGGCATATCGCATGTGTCGAAGATGTCCTTGATGCCGACCGCCACGCCGTGCCGTGGCCCCGTCGGCCGGCCCTGGCGGCGCCATTCGTCGGCGGCAAGCGCTTGGCGCAGGGCGTGATCGCGGTCGAGGAAAGCCCATGCTTCCACGCTCGCGTCGACCTCGGCGATGCGCTGTAGGCAGTCGCCGACCAGCTCCGCCGAGCTGATGCGGCCCTCGCGGATGTCGGCCGCCGCCTCGACGAGACCAAGTGTGCAGAGGCTCATCCTGACATATCCCGCTCGATCGGCCGCGCACCTAGAACGGCAAGAAAGGACGGATCAGGGGGAAGCAGACTTCACCCGGCGAATAGAGGCACTTGGGCAGATGCAGCGCAAGGCTCGGGAAGATGTAGACCAAGGCCATGGTGAAGAAGACCATGTATACGAACGGCAACGCGCCTCTGAAAATGTGGGTGAGCTGCACCTGCGGCGGCGCCACGCCCTTTAGGTAGAAGGCGGCCATGGCCACCGGCGGCGTGTTGAACGCGGTCTGGGTGTTGAGCGCGACCAGTATGCCGAAGAAGATCGGGTCGATTCCGTAATCGTCGAGCAGCGGCAGGAAGATCGGCACGAATATGATGATGATCTCGGTCCACTCGAGCGGCCAGCCGAGCAGGAAAATGATGACCTGCGTCAAGAGCAGGAACTGGGTCGGCGACAGGTTGAGCCCGAGGATGAACGTCTCGACGACCTTCTGGCCGCCGAGGATGGCAAACACGGCCGAGAACGTCCACGAGCCGATAAAGAGCCAGCAAACCATGGCGGTCG
>CAYWBX010000744.1:0-2028 GCA_964456015.1 uncultured Hyphomicrobiaceae bacterium
CCGGCCATGGACAAGACCGCCAAGCGTTACGACCGGTGGACCTACGACGAGGTTCTCGCCAAGAATCTCAAAGTCATGGACGGGGCCGCCATGGCCCTTGCCCGCGACAACCATCTTCCAGTAATTGTCTATTCCATCCGTGAGCCGGGAAATCTTCTGAAGGTACTGCGCGGCGAGGCGCGCGCGACCATCGTCGGCGGTTAGCTCCAGGGGGCTGGTCTGCCGCAGCCAGCGTTTCAAGTATCCTGCGGTAGCATATGCCGGTAACATGACGAGCCGCGCGCGCCTGCCTGCTGCTCGCCCGGAGGTGTGGAGGACGAGATGGCCGCAGCCAAATTCGACATCAAGGAAATCGAGCGCCGGATGCGCGGCGCGCAGGCGAAATTGAAGGACGAACTGGCGGGCCTAAGAACCGGCCGGGCGAGCGCTCACCTGCTCGATCCCGTCAAGGTCGAGGCCTACGGCCAGAAGATGCCGATCTCCCAGGTCGGCACCATCAATGTGCCGGAGCCACGCCTGATCACCATCCAGGTCTGGGACCGCTCCATGGTGATTCCGGTCGACAAGGCGATCCGCGAGGCCAACCTCGGCCTCAACCCGCAGGTCGACGGCCAGATCGTGCGGCTGAGGATTCCCGAGCTCACGGGCGATCGGCGCACCGAGATCGTCAAGGTTGCCCACAAATACACCGAGCAGGCTCGTGTAGCCGTGCGCAACGTCCGCCGCGACGGAATGGATCTCCTGAAAAGGCTCGAGAAAGAGCACGCTATGAGCGAGGACGACTCGCGCAAGAACCAAGCGAAGGTTCAGGAGCTGACCGACAAGATCATCAAGGAAATCGATCAGAGCCTGGCTCAGAAGGAGACCGAGATCAAGCAGGTCTAGTGTGATGGTCGAGAAGTCCGCTGCTCATACTATTCAGCTGGGTCGGGAGACAGACTTCTCGCTCTCGATCAGACGACTGCATTAGTTCTGCCAGTGTCGTTGAAATCGCCAAATGCGTTCGATGTTTGCCGGGGCGTGTGGAGGAGTTTGCGATCACGACGCTGGTGTGGTGGTTCGGGAATTCCTATGCCTTCGCCACAAGTGAACGCTGGGGCGTCCGAACCAATGCCACGCTGGTACCCTGGTGCCTTGCGAAGTTCGTTCACGATGCCGCGGCGGCGGTGTACGAACTTGGCAATGCGGGTACTAGGCTTGACAGGGGGCGGAGCGCCGGCGAGCCGGGTTCCGATTGTCGGACGGGGCCGGCTTCCAGGGGCGCAGGATAGATGACGACGGTCGTAACGACTGAGCACGATGCGCGGTCGCGCCATGCGTCCTCGCTGGCGTTGCCGAGGCACGTCGCCATCATCATGGACGGCAACGGTCGCTGGGCGCATGCGCGCGGGCTGCCGCGGGTCGAAGGCCACAGGCGGGGGGTCGACGCGGTGCGCCGTACCGTGCGCGCCGCTATCGAGATCGGCATTCCCTACCTCACCATTTTCAGCTTCTCATCGGAGAACTGGAGCCGTCCCGCCGATGAGATTGGCGACCTCATGGGCATCTTCAAGCGCTTCATTCGCCGCGACCTGGCGGAGCTGCACCAGAATGGCGTCCGCGTGCGCATGATCGGCGAGCGCGCCGCGCGTGACCGCGAGGTGATTGCGCTCATCGAGGAGGCGGAGGCGTTGACGAAGACCAACGATGCGCTCGACCTCGTCGTCGCCTTCAACTACGGTTCGCGCAACGAGATCGTGCGCGCCGCGCGGCGGATAGCTCTCGACATCGCCGCAGGCAGGATCCGGCCCGAGGACGTCACCGAGGAACGCTTTGAGGTGGCCCTCGACACCGCCGGGTTGCCGCCCCCCGACCTTCTCATCCGCACCAGCGGAGAACAGCGACTTTCCAACTTCCTTCTTTGGCAGTCGGCCTACACGGAGCTCGTGTTTCTCGACGCCTATTGGCCGGACTTCGGCAAGGAGCTGCTGGAGGGGGCCATCCGCACCTTCCAGCAGCGCGATCGCCGCTTCGGCGGGGTCAGCGCGA
>CAYWBX010000745.1:0-2027 GCA_964456015.1 uncultured Hyphomicrobiaceae bacterium
GTCGCCCGCGCCCAGGGCGCGACGACCGTGAGTTGTCCGGCCTTGAACTCCTGGGCCACCGCAGCCGCACCCAGAGCGGCAGACGCCAGCGCGACCATGATTATTGCCAGTCGCCGCATCATTGAGTGCTCCCTCGCTGCCTTCGACTCGGCCCCTTACGCCGGAACGGCGATCGCAGCAAGGCGGCACGGCGTCCCGACTTCGGCGCGCCTCTCGGACAAGCGCGGACAAGCGCCCGGCCTCCTCAGCGCGGCGGCGCAGGAAAGGCGCCGCGTGCCGCCTCGAAGGCGCGGGCGATGCGCAGGGCGAGGGCATCGTCCAGATGCCGGACCACGATCTGCAGGCTGAGCGGAAGGCGGGCGGCGCTAAGCGACGTCGGCACCGCCACGGCGCACAGGTCGAGGTAGTTCACCCACCGTGTATAGGCCGCCATGACGGCCACGCGCTCGTCGACCTCGGCCACCGGAATCGCCGGGAGCGGGGTCGTCGGCAACAGCAGCGCATCGAGGCGATCGAAGGTGCCGTGAAACGCCGCGATGGCCCGCCGCTGGTCCTCGATGAGCGTGATGTAGTCACCGCCCGAGATCGCCTTGCCGCTCAACATGCGCTTGCGGATCGGCTCCGCGAGACCGGACGTGGGATCATCGGCGAAGCGCCGCCAGTACGCATAGGCCTCGGCGGCGATGATCTGGCCGCACAGGTTGCCGTAGCGCTCGATGATGCCGCCAAGTTCGATCGTCTCGATGCGCGCCCCGAGGTCCGAAAGACGCCTCACCGCGCTCTCGAAGTCACTGCGCGTCTCGGTCGCGAGGCCCGCAAGATCGGCGTCGCAGATGCGGCCGAAGCGCATTCCCGAGACGCCCTTCTCGAGATCGGCCATCGGATCGATCGGCCGGATGCCGTCGGTGCGCGCATCGTCCGGGTCGTGGCCTTGCATCGCGGCCAGCATCCGCGCGGCGGTCGTGACGTCGCTGGCCAGCGGACCGATCGAATCCAGGGTCTTGGAGAGCGGCGCAACGCGCGAGCGTCCGACCCTGCCGACCGAGGTTTTCAGTCCGACGCAGCCGCAAAGCGCAGCCGGAATGCGCACCGAGCCGCCGGTATCGGTGCCAAGCGCGGCGGGAACAATGCCCGCGCCGACGGCAACGCCCGAGCCCGACGACGAGCCGCCCGGCGTGCGGTGGACCTTCCGGTCCCACGGGTTCCACGGCGTCCCGACCGTGACGTTGGTGCCGTAGCCGCCGAAGGCGTACTCCACGGTGTGCGTCTTGCCGACGATCACGGCGCCTTCCGCCCGCAGGCGCTGGACAACCGCGGCGTCCCGGCTCGCCGGCGCCGCGCCTGCCGTCGTCAGAGAACCGCATCCCGTGACCACCCCGGCGAGGTCGATGATGTCCTTGACCGCGACGGGAAGGCCATGCACGCGGCCGCCCGTGTCGCCGGCCGCCGCCTTGGCGTCGGCGAGCTGCGCTTCGGCGAGCGCCGTTTCCGCCGTCACGCGAATGAACGCCCGCAGCGCGCCGTTCTCCCGCTCAATCGCGTCGAGCGCGGCGCGAGTGGCGGCGACAGTTGAGGCGCCTGCGGCGGGCTTCTTCTGTTTCGGCATGGCCTGGCTCCGAGATTGCTGGCAATTGCGCAAGTTGAGCACGGTGGCCGTCATCGCACCAGCGTTCGGGGCCCTGCGTTGGGCAGGGCGGCACATCCGAGGACCGCACCGCCTGCAGTCTCTGGTCTCTGCGTATTGAACAGTATTCCGTGCGATCGCGGCAAACTCTGGCATGGTCTCCGGCAGCGCCCGGCAACACTCGGCGCCAGTCGGGGCGCGCGGCGCGCGTGCGTACTTCAGTGCACGTTGCTTGGAGCTTTGCCTTTAAGTTACTCATAGCATTGTGTCGAAAGCGACTGCAGGTCACTCCATTGACAAGACCGGCTGTCGCGGACGGCCTTCAAGATGCCTGCAAACAGCGATCGCAGGAGGTCGAGAATGAAATTGCCTTCGACGTCACTCGCCTTACTCATGCTTCTGC
>CAYWBX010000746.1:0-2021 GCA_964456015.1 uncultured Hyphomicrobiaceae bacterium
ATGCTCATCACCCCGTCCGGAATGGCTTATGAGAGCCTCACCCCAGCGGACATCGTCTTTGTCGCCGACGACGGCTCCGTCCCGCCCGGACAACGCAAGCCGTCGAGCGAGTGGCACTTTCATCTCGCCGCCTACCGCACGCGCACCGATCGCAGCGCCGTGGTGCACACCCATTCGATGCATGCGACCGTCCTCGCTTGCGCGGGCCTCAAGATTCCGGCGTTCCACTACATGGTGGCCATCGCCGGCGGCAAGGACATCCCCTGCGTTCCCTACGCCACGTTCGGCAGCGAGGCGCTGGCGCGGCATGTCGCCAAGGGGCTTCGCAAACGCGATGCCTGCCTCATGGCCCATCACGGCCAGATTGCGCTCGGAGAGACCTGCGCGCGCGCCCTCGAGCTGGCGGCTGACGTCGAGGTTCTTGCCGAGCAGTATTACAAGGTTCTTTGCCTCGGAAAGCCTGCCCTCCTCGACACCGACGAGATGAAGATCGTGCTCGAGAAATTCAAGTCGTACGGACAGAACGCGCAGGACTAGCCATCCGTTTCGAGGACTGGCGGCCCGGCTCACTCCGGGAGCTTGAAGTCCTTGAACCGCGCACGCAGATCCTTTTTCGAGACCTTGCCGGTCGCGGTGAGCGGCAGGCTCTCGACGAAAACGACGTCGTCCGGCACCTGCCACTTGGCAAGCCGCTTCGCAAGGTGCGCGAGAATGTCTTCCTTTTTTGGATCCGCGCCCGCCGCCTTGACCACGATGAGCAACGGTCGTTCGGACCACTTCGGATGCGACACGCCGATCACCGCGGCATGGGCGACTCCGGGACACCCCATCGCTTCGCCTTCGACGTCGATCGAGCTGATCCACTCGCCACCCGACTTGACGAGATCCTTCGTCCGGTCGACCAGCGTGAGGAAGCCGTCTTCCGTGACCTTCGCGACATCTCCCGTCCCAAACCAGCCCTCCTTGTCGAACGCCGCTGCCGAGGCTTTCGGGTTCTCGAAGTAGGCGGAGATCACCGTCGGACCGCGCACGAAAAGTTCCCCCTGTGCGCGTCCGTCGTGCGGCAGGCGCCGACCAGCCTCATCGACGATCTTGAAGTCGACGCCGAAGAAGCGTTGGCCTTGCGCCTGCTTGATCTTGAGCCGCTCCTCGAGCGGCAGCGCCTTCTGCGCCGGCGAGAGCCGCGTGAACGCGCCGACCGGGCTCATCTCGGTCATGCCCCAGCCGTGCACGACGTTGACGCCCCAGGTTCGCTCGAACGCCTCGATCATCGGTCCGGGCGCCGCCGAGCCGCCGATAACCACCATGCTGAATCCTTTTGGCTTCCGGCCGCGCTTCTGCATCTCGGCAAGCAGGCCGAGCCAGACTGTCGGCACACCCCAGGCCGAGTAGACCTGCTCACCGTCCATGAGATCGAAAAGACTCGCGCCGTCGAGGCGCGGCCCCGGCATGACGAGCGGGCTGCCGGACAGCACCGCCGTATAGGGCAGTCCCCAGGCGTTGACGTGAAACAGCGGGACCACGGGCAGCAGAGGCTTGTCCGGCGCGAACGGCTCCGACAGCGTCGCCATCTCGAAGAGCGCATGCAGCACGGTGGAGCGGTGCGAGAAGAGCGCACCCTTGGGCTCACCGGTCGTGCCCGACGTGTAGCAGAGCGAGCAGGCGGTATTTTCATCGAAGCTCGGCCATTCAATCGCTGGCGCACCCGCAGCCAGGAACTCTTCATAGCAGCCGAGATCGGCAATCGACGTACCTGCCGGCATGTGCTCGCGATCCGTCAGCACAACGTAGCGGCGGATGGTCTTGAACTGGTCGCGGAGCTTTTCCACCAGCGGCACGAAGGTGAGATCAAAGAACAGCGCCTTATCCTGCGCATGATTGGCGATGTAGACGAGCTGCTCCGGAAAGAGCCGCGGATTGATCGTGTGACACACGGCGCCGATGCCTGAGATCGCGAAGTAGAGCTCGAGATGCCGATTGGTGTTCCAGGCAAGCGTCGCGACCCGGTCGCCGGGGCGCAC
>CAYWBX010000747.1:0-2021 GCA_964456015.1 uncultured Hyphomicrobiaceae bacterium
CCGACATCCGCAAGAACAAGGCGCCGGTAACCCAGAGCCGCACGCCGCTCGTCTCGCTCGACGTGCTCGAAATCGACGGCACCCGCCTCGAGGTGATGCACCCGCACGAGAGCCGCATCGTGTGCGGTTATGACCGGTGTCATCTCCTCAATCCCCCACCGCTCGAGGCGAATTGCCGCTTTTGCGGGCACCACCTCGCGAACTCCGGAGGATTCTCGCGAATTCTGTGACACCGCTGGCGGCGACGACGGCTGATCAGAACTGCGCCGGTGCACGGCCTTCACTCGACATGGATTGCGAAGGACTCTCATGGCGATCGAGATTTCATGGAAGACGGGCGGTGCAGACGCCGGCCGTCGTGTCCTCGACGGGGCCGGTCCGTTCAAGATCGGCCGCGCGTCGGGCGGCGACGTCGTGCTCGATCACGCGCAGGTCTCGCGCCTTCATGCCGAGGTGACCGTCGACGGCAGCACCGTACGCATCGCTGATAAGGGAAGCCAGAACGGAACGCGGCTCGCCGGTCGCCGGATCGCCCAGCCGACGGTGTGGGAGCCGTCCGACGAGGTTGAGATCGGACCATTCCGGTTGCGCGTGCGGTTCACCGAGCGCCCCGGCTTGGCGCCCGCCGCCGACGACGCGGACGCCACCGCCATCTCACCCGCAGCGGCGCCGGCGCGCGGCGCAGGGCAGCCGCGACCACAGCCGGCCGGCGAGCGAGCGCCTGGCGGGCCGCGCGGCGCTTTTCCGGGTCGCCTTTTCGAGCAGCGGATCGTACCGATGCGCGACATCCAGGCGAGCGGCAAGCTCGCCGGCGAGGTCAATTACGTCGCCGTCGGCGGCGGCATCGGCAGCTTCTGCTGGGTTGATCACCTCCGTATCTTCGGCGTCTCCGCCTCCGACATCCGCGTGCTTGGCGTTGCCGATGACAAGCGCCCTTACGCCAAGTGGGGGCGTCTGTGCCGCAATTCGCAGATCCCGGACCACGAGCGCATCCGGTCGAATTCGATCTCCGTTCCGGACAACATCTGGGGCTTTCCGGGCTACGCCAGCCGGGAGCTGGTCAGGGACGTGCTCCAGGGCAAGCTCTCCGGCATCAAGGCGGTGCTGCAGGTTTTCGGCGAGCCGATGCTCACGGAAAGCTACACGCCCCGCCTCATCGACGTCTTCAATTCCTTCGACGCCGAGGCGAAGCGGATCGGCTGGGAGAGCATGTGGCTCTATGGCCAGGTCGTCGGCCTCAGAAAAACCGACGACGAACGCTATGTCATCGCCTACCGGGTGCCGAGCGCACACGCGCCCGGCCAGTCGCCGGAGCAGCGGGAAAAATTCATCGTCGCGCGCTATGTGCAGATTGCGACCGGCTATCCCGCGTCGAATTTCCTGCCGGACCTGCAGGAATTCAGGAAGGCCAATCCGTCGAACACGGCCGTCGTGAACGCCTACGAGCACCATGATGAGGTCTACCGCACGCTCGAGCAGAAAGGCGGCACCATCCTGATCCGGGGCCGCGGCATCGTCGCCTCCCGCGTCATCCAGCGCGTCTTCGAAGCGCGACAGAAGAACAAGGACATCCGCCTCCTGCATCTTGTCCGCTCGCCGGTGAGACAGGGCAACAAGTACGATCTGGCGCAGCGGCCCGTGCGCAACGACGTCGAGTTGCAGCCCTTCAACTGGCCGAAATCCTGCTGGGGCGGCACCCTGCGCGAGCGCCTCGAGAACGCCTCGCCCGAGGAGCGGGCCAAGCTGCTCGCGACGTGGGGCGGCACCACCACCGCCGACCGGGACGACTGGAATCGGATCATCGAGACCGGCGCCAAGGAGGGCTGGTACAAGGTCTTCTACGGCAAGGTCGCCTCGATCTCGGAGCGTGGCGGCAGGCTGGTGGGCGGGGGCCGCGCCGTCGCCGCCGCCGAATCGCCGCAGTTAGAGCCGGGCGCCGTCGTCGGAAAGCAGATGCAGCGACGAGAAGAAGCCCAGCGACGCGAGGCTCGCGGCAGCCTGCGCCAGGCCTTCCCCGGGGG
>CAYWBX010000748.1:0-2020 GCA_964456015.1 uncultured Hyphomicrobiaceae bacterium
TACCGCGAACCAGTTCGAGCAGGAACGTCGCCGAGCCCGGCGAACGAACCACGCCCAGGTCGCGGACGGCCGCGGCGCGCTCGGCGGTCGGCTTCGAGGCATCGCCGGCGACGGCCATGGCCCGGTGAATCGCCGCCGCGTCGCGGAACTTGATCGCAAGGCTGCCGGTCAGGCGCTGCACCTCCGCGTTTCGATCCGCCTGCAGCCGCGTGTGCACCGATTCCCATTCGCCGGGCGCATCGACGGTGCGATTGCCGATGGCGGCGACCAGCCCATCAAGTGCCTTTGCACGCACACCGGAATCGGCGAGGTCGGCGATGAAGGTGAGACAGAGCCCCAGGTCCTCGCGCTTGCCGGTGGCGACGAGACGACGCATGGAACGCGGGACGATTGTGTCGGTGATGAGCGCGTTGCCGGCGGCGTGGTCTTTGAGCCAAGCGAGTTCCTCCTTCGGGTTCTTGGCGAGGCCGGGCTCGTAGGCGAGCCAAAGGAGATGGGGGATGATGGGGTCGGTCGCGTCTTCCTTTCGAGTCAGTAACTGACGAACTAGTTTCTCGCGGCGCTCAGGGAATCTAATCGCGATTGAGCAGAGTTCCCGACGTGCCACTGAGGATCTGGTCTTGGCGGCTACATCAGGAAGCAGCTCGGCTACGATCCTCGGATCTAACGAGGATTGGTCACGAAACGCACGAATCGTGTTAGGCAGGATCTCTGCCATGTATGAAATGTTGTCGCCGATCATCCCCTCTGCCCCGAGGCAGAACCGAACGCCAAAAGCCACACTGTCGAATTCTCTGTTGGAGAGCGCCGCCTTATCGACTGTATGGTCAACCTGTTGCCTAACGGCGAAGATGCGTTGCGTAATTGGGCGGAGCCCGTCCCCGCCAAGTTTGTCTATGTCCCAGCGATCATCAAGCAGACTCAAGTTGAACCGATTGCCTCGCTCTCCGATGAGTCGAGTGGCCGTTCGAGAGCGGTAGGGGTTGTTCTCTTCGACGACCTCTAATAACTCAGTATCGGTCCTCTTACTCAAATCCTCCGCCTTCTTCGTCTTCAGCCCCTTCGGCTGGATGCGATACACGCGCCCATACGCGTAGTCCCAGTCGTCCGGGTTCGTCTGGTGGCACGGGTGCTGATCGTGCCAGTCGATGCAGTAGATCTCGCCGTTGTGGCCCCAGCGGAGGTTGATCGGGCGGAAGTTCTTGTCGCCGCTGACCAGGAAGTCGTCGCCGCGTGAAGCCGTGAACGAGGAGCCGTTGGGTTTGAGGATGTTTTGTTTGATGGAGCAGCCGTGGATGCTGCCGAAGATCACGCTGTTGCGGTATTTCTCCGGCATGATCGGCGTGTCGAGCGAGATGAGCCCGGCGTGCGCCCAGCCGCTTTCCTTGTGGAATGTGTGGTCGCAAATCTCCTTGATCTCGCCATAAGCGTAGGGATTGAAACTGGTGCCCGCCTGCCGCTTGTAGTTGCCGCCCGGCACCATGTGGAAGAGGTGCGGGATCACGCAGCAACAGAGGATGAACTGGCCGTCGGTGTTCCGCCAGTCCATGCCCCAGGGATTGCTGGTTCCTTCGCTGAAGATCTCGAACTTCTTGGTCTTCGTGTCATAGCGCCAGACGGCGGCGTTCATCTTGACGCCGGGAACTCCCCCCGCTAACGCGGGGGGCTCGCCTGGCACGACTTCCGAGTGTGTGAAGACGCCGTGCAAGCCGTAGAGGCGGCCGTCGGGGCCCCACTGGAAGGTGTTGAGCGTCTCGTGCGTGTCGTGCGAGCCGAAGCCCTTGAGAAGAATCTCGATCTTCCCCGGCTTGTCGTTCTCGTTCTTGATGAAGAAGAGATACGGCGGTGCGCCGAGGTAAACGCCGCCGTTGCCGACCTCGATGCCGCTGGCCAGGTCGAAGGCGCCGAGCCCCTTGCCGGCCCGCTCCTTCGTGACCGGGAAGTCCTTGCCCTCGGCGAAGACAATCCGCTTGTCCGCCTTGCCGTCGCCGTCGGTGTCTTCGAGGATGATGATCCGGTC
>CAYWBX010000749.1:0-2011 GCA_964456015.1 uncultured Hyphomicrobiaceae bacterium
CTCGCCGCCTATCGCAATGCGCGCGGCCTCCCCGCCGACGACCTCGGTCCTGCCGTTCTCGTCCAGCGCATGGCGCGGGCGCGCGTCGCCGGGGTTGCCTTCAGCGTCGATCCGGTGTCCGGCGAGCGCGATACGGTCGTCGTCAATGCCGTGCGCGGGCTCGCCGACAGGCTCGTAGGCGGCGAGGAGACGGGCGCCACCTACCGGCTGGCGAAAGCCACCGCCCGCGTGCTGGAACGCGTCGAGGATGACGGCTGCGTGCTCGCCGACGCCGAAGCCGCCGCTGTTGCCCGCGTGGTGGCCGAGATCGAGCGGCGTCTGGCCGGTCCGCAGGACGTCGAGTGGGCCTTCGAGGGCGACCGGCTCTATGTCCTGCAGTCTCGGCCCGTCACGACGTTGCATGGCGAGACCGTGCAGAAGCCGGCTGCGACACCCGCCGCGCCGCCGCGCCCGCCCGCCCTCGACGAGCCGCTTCTAGTCTGGGACAACTCAAACATCGTCGAGAGCTATCCGGGCATCGTCTCCCCGCTCACATTCTCCTTCGCGCGCTACGTCTATGCCCATGCCTACCGCTCGCTGGCGACGCTGCTCGGCGTTCGACCGGCCGCGCTCGACGCCAACCGGCAGGCATTCGAAACCCTGCTCGGCCGCATCGACGGTCGCGTCTACTACAACCTCCTCTCCTGGTACCGCACGCTCGCTCTGCTGCCGGGCTTCTCCCTCAACCGGCGGCACATGGAAACGATGATGGGCGTCTCCGAGGCACTGCCGGCCTACGTCGCCGACCGCCTCGCCCCCCCGCCGCCGCGCGGCCTCGCCAAGTTGGCGGCAATTCTTCGCCTCGCCCGCATCGGCGCACGCCTGCTGGTCGAGGCCATCCAGCTGCCGCGCACTATTCGCGCCTTCAAGGCCCGCCTTACCGCAGCGCTCGCGCCGGACCCGGCCAAGCTTGCCGGCATGCCCCTCAGCGCTCTCGCCGCCGAGTATCGCGCGCTCGAAGCCTCCCTGCTTGAGCGCTGGGACGCGCCCCTCCTCAACGACCTCATCTGCATGATCGCCTATGGAGCCTCCCGCAGGCTCATGCAGAGGTGGGCAGCCGAAGCGGGTCTTGCCCTCCACAACGACGTGCTGATCGGCCAGGGCGACATCATCTCGGCCGAGCCTGCCAAACGCGTGCGCGAGATGGGGCGGCTTGCAGCCTCCTCCGCCGTCCTCCTCGCCGAGCTGGAAAAGGGCGACGGCACCGGCATTCCCCGCCATCCCGAGCTCGCGCGCGCGTTTACCGATTACATCGACACCTTCGGCGACCGTTGCACCGAGGAATTGAAGCTCGAGAGCCTGCCCCTGTCGGAAGAGCCGACGCCGCTTCTGAAGGCCATCGCCGCCGCCGCGCGCCTGCCGGCGGCCAGCAAGAGCCGTCCCGGCAGCGACCTCATAAGCGGACTCGGCGAGCTTTTTCCCCGCAACCCACTCCGCCGTGCCGTTGCGCGCGCAGCCCTCAGTCTCGCCAAAGCGCGCGTTCGCGACCGTGAAAACCTGCGCTACGAGCGCACCCGCCTCTTCGGCCGCGTGCGCCGGATCCTGCTCGCCGCCGGCGGCAAGCTTGCTGCATCGGGCCGGCTCGACAGCCAGCGCGACGTCTTCCTTCTGTCCATCGACGAGGTGCTCGGCGCTATCGAAGGCTGGGGCGTAACCGAGGACCTCGCCGCGCTCGCCCGCACTCGCCGCGCGGAGATGGCACGCTTTGCAGCCTTGCCCGAGCCGCCCGAGCGCATCGAGCAGCGGGGCTCCGGCACCGCCTTTCGCCCCGCCGCCAGAACCGCGATGGCAGCCGGCCCCGAGCGCAAGGGCATCGGCGCCTCCAAGGGCATCGTGTCCGGACGGGCCAAGGTGATCCGCGATCCGCGCCGTGACGTCCTCGCTCAGGGCGAGATCCTCGTCGCCCGCTTCACCGACCCGGGCTGGATCGCGCTATTCGCCAACGCCAGCGGCATCGTCGTCGAACGCGGCA
>CAYWBX010000750.1:0-2005 GCA_964456015.1 uncultured Hyphomicrobiaceae bacterium
GAGCTTGTCCGACATGGGCGCACTCCATTAAGACTTTGACGCAAGTTGCGCATCGGCGTGTGACGCTACAACACGCGCGTTCAGACAAGGTTGACCCGATGTCCCAGACGACGGCCGGCTCGGCCATTCCGCTCACCGTTCTCACCGGCTTCCTGGGATCGGGAAAAACCACCCTGCTCAAGCGTCTGCTCGAGGACCCGGCCATGGCCGGGACGGCCGTAATCATCAACGAATTCGGTGAGGTTGGCATCGACGACGCGCTCGTCGAGAAGGCGGACGACGATGCCGTGCTGCTGCCGTCCGGTTGCGTGTGCTGCGCGGTGCGCGGCGATCTCGTGCAGGCGCTCGAGAACTTGCACACCAAGGCGCTCTGGGGCGAGATCCCGCCCGTGCGGCGCGTCGTCCTCGAGACTACGGGGCTCGCCGATCCGACACCCATCGTGCACACGCTGATGACAGAGGAGAAGGTCTACAGGACCTATCAGCTCGATGCCGTGGTGACCACCGTGGATGGGGAACTCGGGCTCGCACAAATCGACGAACATTTCGAGCCGGCGAAGCAGATTGCGGTCGCCGACCGCATCGTCGTGACCAAGGCGGATCTCGCGAGCGCCGAGACGCTCGCGAAACTCGAGGCGCGTCTCAGGGCTCTCAACCGGGCGGCCGGCATCCGGCGGTCGGCGAAGGGAGACGTGCCGGCGTCCGAGCTCATCGGCCTTGGCGCACACGAGCCTGCGCTCGCCGGCGCCGATCCGCAGAAGTGGCTTGCCGCGGATGCCTATCGAGCGGAGCAGGGGACTGCGCGCCCTGAGCATCAGCATGGGCCGGAGTGCGGCGCCGACTGCGGTCATCATGCCCATGGGGATGCTGCGGAAGCGCATACGCACGCCCACGAACATTCCGAGAGTTGCGCCGATCCGGATTGCGAGCACCCGGACCATGCGCATCGCCATCTGCATGGCATTCAATCGTTCTGCCTGACGTTTGCCGAACCGCTCGAGGGGGGCGAGGTGTCGAACGCGCTGCAGCTTCTCGCCCAGCTCTACGGGCCGAAGCTCTTGCGGGTGAAGGGGATCCTCAACATCAAGGATCAGCCGCGGCCGTTCGTGGTGCACGGCGTACAGCACATCTTCTATCCGCCGGACACGCTGAAGGATTGGCCCGCCGGGGACCGGCGCTCGCGTCTTGTCTTCATCACCAAGGATCTGCCCGAGGCGCTGGTGCGCCGCCACTTCAAGCCCTTCGTCGGCGAGGCGGTCGCCTGAACGGTCCGCGGTGCGGCGCACCAGCCCGGTTTACCTTTTGGCAAGGGTTCGATGGAAAGATTCGGTTAACCCGTATTGCCACTCTTGGATCGTGACCATGCCGCTGCACCCGGACGCAGGGGGAGGACGCCTCACCTCGAGCCTCAACGAGGTCGTCAACGACACAGGCCGCATCGCCTTCTGCGGACCGTTCGTGCTCTCGGCGGTGACCGGCTATTCGATCAGCAAGGTCGAAGACGAGATCCGGGCCTTCCGGAACGTGCCCGCAGGAAGCAGACCGGTCGTCAAAGGGACCTACGCGGAGGAGGTGGCAGCCGCGCTTGCGCATTTCGGCTACCGGATGGAGCTCAAGGAAAGCTTCATGCACCTGGAGCGGAAGAAGCGGCCGTCCGTATGGTCGTGGATGCAAAAGCCGCGGAACGCCTGGGCCCACTACATTCTTGCCATTCACAAGGGCAAGGAAGGCCACTGGATTCTCATCAAGGGCGTCAAGCTCTGCGACACCTATTCGGCAGGCAAGTGGCAGTTCGTGTGCGACGGCCCGCACAAGGGCGCGCGCATCATGGAGGTATTCGAGGTCAGAAAGGACCTCAGCGTTTGAGGGGCCGCAGTCAATGGGGCGTCCGCCAGCGCGCGAGCGTCCCGCCGTTCTTCCGGCACTGCACCGGAAGGGATCGGTGATCAGTTCATCACGACTTCCACGCTGACGGGCTCGCCTGCTGCAACCGTGAACTCGCGTT
>CAYWBX010000751.1:0-2002 GCA_964456015.1 uncultured Hyphomicrobiaceae bacterium
GGCGCGCAGCGCCCGCTCGTTGTCAGGCGGCACGCGCGTCGGGTCCCCGCCCGGCCCCGGCGCCGGGGCGGCGGCGCCCGGGGGGCGCGGCGGCCCGGCCGCGGCCGAGGGCGGCGCGGCGGGCGGCGCGGGGGCGACGGCCTGGGCGGTCACCGCCGGCTGGGGCGCGGGCGGCGGCGCGGGCGCCGTCACGGCAGGTTGCGGCGCCGTTATGGCGGGCGGCGGGGCATTGGGCGGCGGCGCGGCCGGCCGGCCGCGCAGCTGCTCGTCGCTGTAGCGGGAGCGCTCGAGGTCGGCGGCAAGGCCCGATTCGATGCGCCGGCGCTCGGGCGCCGGGGTCGCCTGCGGCCGGTCGGGCACGGTCGCCAGGTTGGGGGTGGTGGTCGAGGCTGGCGTGGCGGCGCGGGCGCCGCTGCCGGCTTCCGTCGGGCCCGTGATGCGGCGCGCCTGCGGCTGGTCGGCGCCGGAGGGCGAGTCGCCGCCGGTGACGCTGTCGTACCATTCCACCGGGTTGGCCCAGTCGGGCACCGCCGAGCAGGCGGCGAGCCCGATCAGGCAGAGAGCCAACGCCATGCCGCGCCGGACCGATCCCGGCGAATTCCTGGACAATTCCGCCATGCGTTTCCTCGTCGCCACCCCGCGGCTCCCCGGGCTTCTGGTCGCCGGCGAATCGTGCTATAGCCGCCGCGTCGCACGTCCTGCCGCAAGCGCGAGGGGCGCCTTTTCAATCGTCCGGCCCGCTCCCATCTTGACATTGAAGGCTTTACCGGACCGCGCCGACGGCGTCAAATTTCATTTCCGGCGAACCGTTTAGGCGGAAAAGCTCCGCTCCGGCGCAAAAAGGACCCGCGACGATGGCGATGGACAAGGATACCGAGCTCAAACTGCCCGATCCGACCGAGTTCTCGCGGAACCTGGTCAAGATCGCGACGCAGAGCCAGCGCCTGGTCGTCGACTTCCTCAAGCGCCAGGGCGAGGCCGGCGGCGGCGGCAACGGCGACCCGCTCAACATCGGCGGCGCCTTCCTGGAGATGACCGCCAAGATGATGGCCGACCCGCGCAAGGTGCTCGAGGCCCATCTCGACCTCTGGCAGGAATACGTCAATCTCTGGCACCACACCACCAAGCGCTTCCTCGGCCATACGGACGAGCCCTACATCGCCCCCGACCGCGCCGACCGCCGCTTCAAGGACGCCGCCTGGGACGAGAACCAGGTCTTCGACTACATCAAGCAGTCGTATCTCCTGAGCGCGCGCTGGCTGCAGCAGACGGTGAGCAAGGTCGACGGGCTCGACGACCGGACGCGCAAGAAGGTCGACTTCTATACCCGCCAGTTCGTCGACGCGATGGCGCCATCGAACTTCGTGCTGACCAACCCCGAGGTCTTGCGCGCGACGCTGGAGAGCAACGGCGAGAACCTGGTCAAGGGGCTCGACAACATGCTGGTCGACCTCGACCGCGGCAAGGGCAAGCTCGCCATCCGCATGACCGACATGAAGGCCTTCCGCGTCGGCGAGAACGTGGCGGTGACGCCGGGCAAGGTGGTGGCGCAGACCGACCTGATGCAGCTGATCCAGTACGCGCCGGCGACCGATCAGGTCTACAAGCGGCCGCTGCTCATCGTGCCGCCCTGGATCAACAAGTTCTACATCCTCGACCTCAGGCCCGACAATTCGTTCATCAAGTGGATGGTCGATCAGGGCTACACCGTCTTCGTCATCTCCTGGGTGAACCCCGACGAGCGGCTCGCCCACAAGACCTTCGACGACTACATGTTCGAGGGCATCCTGGCGGCGCTCGACGGCGTCGAGAAGGCGACCGGCGAGCGCGAGGTGACGGCGATCGGCTACTGCCTCGGCGGCACGCTGATGGCGGCGACGCTCGCCTGGATGGCGGCCAAGGGCGACGACCGCATCAAGGCCTGCACCTTCTTCACCGCGCAGGTCGACTTCTCGGAGGCCGGCGAGCTCAGCGTCTTCATCGACGAGGAGCAGCTCAAGTT
>CAYWBX010000752.1:0-1998 GCA_964456015.1 uncultured Hyphomicrobiaceae bacterium
CTGTTGCAGCTCTTGATCGAATTGATCAGCAGCCCGTCGGCTTCGAACTCGTTGACGTATTTCTCGATGAGATCGATGCGGGACGGCAGGTTCCGGTTCGTGTAGCAGCCGAGGCAATACTCGGCGAGCGACTCGAGCGGATGATCGGGATCGTGGCGGAAGCCGAGGTCATAGACGCCGCCCACTTTCGTGTACGTGCTGGCGACGACGACCGCGCCCTCGTCGTAGAACATCTTCCAGAAGTCGCGGAAGCTCGTCCAATTCGGCGGGCCTTCGACAACGAGGCGGTATTTTTCGTCCTTCATATCGCCTTCGGGCGTGATCGGGCCCTGGCCCTTGGCGATGCGTTGCTCGATCTCGCCGCGTAGCAGACGATAGTATTCAGTGGCCTCGGGCGTGCCACGGAACGCGGTGAAGATCGGGCCGACGTAGTAGACGCCGCCGAAGTAGGCGTCGATCGGCGACGGTTTGTGCTTGGCACTGTTCAGCACCCAGACGAAGTTCTCTTCGGCCCTGGCGGATTCCTTCAGGATCTGGCGCAGCCGGTCGATGTCGAACTTCACTCCGCTGACGCGCTCAAGGCCGGGGATGATGACATCCTTGAGCTGCTTCACGATGTAGTCGCGCATGTTCTTGGTAGCGTGCCCGTCGCCCTCGTAGGGCACGTGCAGCATCAGCGTCTCGCACTTGTATTGCTCGCGCACCAGCTCAAACCACTTCATGAAGGTGAAGCAGCCGGTGTAGGAGAGCAGCAGCGCATCGGGCGACGGCAGCGGGTGGCCGTCGGGGCCGATATTGCCCTTGGCGATCATGCCGAGATCGGCCTTCACATAGGTGCAGACGTCCTCGGAGTGGCCGCGCTTTTCGGCTTCCATGATGTAGTTGCCGGTCTTCTTGCGCATGCCGTTCTGGATGGCATTGATCTCGGGCAGGTTGTTGACGAGATCGAAGCACATGATGAGTTCGTTCAGGTTTCCGGGCACGAAGGTGGAGACGACCTTCTTCCCCTGCTCTTTCGCCGTCGCGAGCTTGGCGTAGTTGCCCGAGATCATCTCCTTCTGCTTCACCATCGAGGCTTCTTTGACGACTTCCTTGGGCGCGCGCGCGTTCATTGGACGCTCCACAGCTTGATCGAGTCGGCGAAAGTGCCGGCCTGCTCGCGAATGGGCTGCATCTGCCCGGAGTTTTCGGCGTACTTGAACGCCACGAACGGGATTTTGTGATCGGCGAGGACGCGCTGGAGCATCGGCCGCTCGAGCAGCGCGGGATCGCAGAAGCTCGGGCAGGCGAAGATTACGCCTTCGGCGCGATTCTTTTTCACCGAGTCGACCAGCCAGAGTCCCTTCTTCTTCTCGTTTTCCTCGTATTTCGCCGCGGTGTGCGCTGAATTGTGGAGATAGGCCTGGGCGAGATTGGCGAGCGGATCGCCCTCGACCGGCACGTCCGACTGCTCCCAGCGATTGACCAGCATGAAATCGTCGTCGACGATGTAGCAGCCCGAGAGCTCGATCGACTTGACGAGGTTGAGCGGCGGCTGCTCGCAGAACGCGCCGGTGACGACCACGCGACAATTGTCGCGCTTCCTCGCCTCGGCCTTGTCGGCCGCGTCGAGATATTCGCGCAGCATTCGATTGTGCTCCTCGACCGCGAGCGTCATGCCTGCGCGCATCAGCAGATAGACGTCGGCCGCCGGCGCCTTCCAGGGCTGCGCCGCGCGGAATGCATAGACCTCGCGCACCAAGCGGCGGTTTTCGTTGTAAAGCGCGATGGAGGCGCGCAGCTCGTCGTCGGTGATCGGGCGGCCCGCCACCTTGGCGAGGCCCTCGCGCAGCTCGTTGAGCTCGTTGATGTAGAATGTGCCGCCGATGTCGTCGCGGTAGTTCTGCGGAACGTCGAAATACTTCGCATAGACCTTCGGGAACATGACCTTCCACATGCCCGAGAGGTTGCGGATCACGTCGCAGATGCTGGGGAACAGCATGCCGTCGACGAAGTCGA
>CAYWBX010000753.1:0-1995 GCA_964456015.1 uncultured Hyphomicrobiaceae bacterium
GCCGACATGAAGGCGGCAATTGTTGAAGCCTTCCGCGATCATAAAACCATCCTCATCGCAACCGAGTCGGGGGCCGAGGGCATCAACCTTCAATTCTGCTCGCTGGTCATCAACTTCGACCTGCCCTGGAACCCGCAGCGGGTCGAGCAGCGCATCGGCCGTTGCCATCGCTTCGGCCAGAAGATCGACGTGACGGTAGTCAATCTCCTGAACCTCAAGAACCGGGCTGAAGAACGCATTCACGAACTCTTGCGCAGCAAGTTCCAACTCTTCGAAGGCGTGTTCGGCGCGTCCGACCAGGTGCTCGGCGTCGTCGGCGACGGTATCGACTTCGAGGCGCGCGTCCTTGCCATCGTGCAAAAGGCCCGCAACGACGAGGAGGTGAAGGCTGCCTTTGATCAACTCCAGGCGGAACTAGACGAGAGCATCCGCGCCGACATGGCGGCCGCGCGCAAGACAGCCATCGATCACCTCGACACAACCGTTGTGCAGCGCCTCAAGGATCGGGATGGTGAGATCAAAGGGGTGCTTGACGAGTTCGAGCGCGCGTTGCTGACCCTTGTGCGCGCCGAGCGACCCGAGGCTCGCTTCGATCCCGATGACCCACGCTGTTTCGAGCTCGACAGCCGCAAGTGGACGACCGCCTGGCAACAGACCGAAGCGGGTGGGTTGGCGCATTTTCGGCTGACAGACGATAACCTCGCGACAAAGCTTGCGGAGGGGGCCAAGTCTCGTCAACTTGGGCCGGCCGCGCTGACGTTCCGGTATGATCAGCGCTCACCCGGCGGCCAGCTTGCAGACGTGGCCCAGTGGCTCGGCGCCAACGGCTGGCTCGACGTGTCGCGTGTAACCGTGCCGCTCGGCGAGGAGCGTGTGGAGCGGCTGATCGTGACGGCCATCACGGACGACGGGCGGACGCTTGAGCCCGATACGGCGGCGCGGCTCTTTTTCCTGCCGGCGGAACCATCGGCCGAGGCGGCGCTGTCTCCAGGCGACGACCTCAAGGCCGCGGCGGAGCGACAGCGAGCAGCGACACTTGCTGAGATCGAGCGGCAGGCGGGGGCGTGGTTCGACGAGAAGAGCCAGCAATACACGCGCTATGCTGCGGATATGGAAAAGGGGCTCGACAACGAGATTGCGGACCTCGAAGCGCGTGTAAAGGAGCTGCGCGAGCAGTCGCGGGGCGCCGGGTTATCGCTCGAGGAGAAGCTCAAATTGCAGCGCGAGGCGTCCAAGCTCGACCGGCAGCGCGACGAGCTGCTTGCCAATCGCTTCGCGCGCAAGCGCAAGATACAGGAGGACGTGGACCGGATGCTTGATGCGGTGGCTGAAAGCTTGAAGATCGACCCGCAAATCGAGCCCGTGTTCACGCTGCGGTGGGAGTTGACGCGATGACGGCGGGGAATGGGGGGAACGGCAACGGCCGCAAGCCACGGCTTGAGCTCACCTGGATCGGCAAGGACCAGCGCCCGAAGCTGGAGCCGCGCATTCTGCTCGAGCAGAAGGAGCTGAGCTACGCCAAGGGCACACCCGGCGACGGCGGCATTTATGACAACATCCTAATCCACGGTGACAACCTTCTGGCGCTCAAGGCGCTGGAGCAGGAATTCGCGGGCAAGGTGAAGTGCATTTATATCGACCCACCGTATAATACGGGGTCGGCGTTTGAGCAGTATGATGACGGGCTCGAGCATTCATTGTGGCTGTCCCTCATCAGAGATCGCCTTGTGCTCCTTGCGAGCCTGTTGCGAGACGATGGCTCCATTTGGATAAACATAGATGACCACGAGGCGCACTATCTGAAGGTCATGTGCGATGAGGTCTTCGGTCGCGCCAACTTCATAGCCAATGTCGTCTGGCAAAAGCGAACTTCTCGCGAAAATCGGACAGCCATTGGTTCATCGCACGATCATCTGATTGTATATGGCCGGAGAACTGCCTCAGAGTGGCGAAGCGTGCGAAACAAACTCCCCCCGTCTGAAGCTGGGTTCTCAA
>CAYWBX010000754.1:0-1986 GCA_964456015.1 uncultured Hyphomicrobiaceae bacterium
GTCCATGGGAAACCGGCACTCGGCGATTTCGATGCCGCAATGCACCGAGGCGACGGCATCGGCGACCTCTTCCCGGCCGTAAGGCGCCTGCCTCGGCGGCAGTGCGCGGGCGAGACGGAAGAAGAACTCGCACTCGACCAGCGGATCAAGGAGCTCGGCGCGCGAGAGGAGCGCCGGGGATGCCATTGCGAAGCGGCGGAACGTGCGGCCGTAGATCGGCGCCAAGGTCCGCAGGCGGCGTTGCATGTCCGGGTTGGTGGCTGCGATCTTCCAGCCGAGCGGCTCAAAGCCGAGCAGCTCGGCGACGCGGGCATTGACGGCGCAGCCCTCGGCGAGCGTGGCTGGGACGAGCTCCTTCGGCAGGTTGCGCACCTGCCGGCCGTCGCGGCGGGCCTTGGCGAGCACCTCGGCCAGTCTTTGTTGCTCGGCCGGGGACATGCCTCTCCCTCTCCACGCGATGCGACGGCCGCGCGATCCGAGATCGCTTGGCGCGCAAGCCGTGCCGTCAAGCCTCAAATGCCGATCTTCCGGCGCAGGATCTCATTGACCGCCGCGGGGTTTGCTTTGCCGCCGGTGGCTTTCATCACCTGGCCGACGAACCAGCCGAGCATGGCAGGCTTGGACTTTGCCTGGGCGACCTTATCCGGATTGGCGGCCAGGATCGCCTCGACCGCCGCCTCGATGGCGTCGGTGTCGGTCACCTGCTTGAGACCGCGCTTCTCGACGATCTCCGCCGGATCGCCGCCCTCGGTCCAGACGATCTCGAAGACGTCCTTGGCAATCTTGCCCGAGATGGTTCCGTCACCGATGAGCCCGACGATGGCGCCGAGCTGCGCTGCCGAGACGGGCGAATCGCCGATCGAGCGGCCCTCCCTGTTGAGGCGCCCGAACAGCTCGTTGATGACCCAGTTCGCGGCGAGCTTGCCGTCGCGCCCCTTGGCGACCGCCTCGAAGTAGTCGGCGCTCTCCCGCTCGGCGACGAGAACGCCGGCGTCGTAAGCCGAAAGACCGTACTCTTTCATGAAGCGTTGCCGCTTGGCGTCGGGCAGCTCTGGCAGCCCGGCCTTGAGGCGTTCCACAAGATCAGGCTCGAGCTCGAGCGGGAGCAGGTCCGGGTCCGGAAAATAGCGATAGTCATGGGCCTCCTCCTTGCTCCGCATGGCGCGCGTCACGCCCTTCTCGGCATCGAACAGCCGGGTCTCCTGCTCGATCGCGCCGCCGTCCTCCAGGATTTCGATCTGCCGGCGCGCCTCGGCCTCCACGGCCTGGCCGATGAAGCGGATGGAGTTGACGTTCTTGATCTCGCAGCGCGTCCCCAGTGGCTCGCCAGGCCGACGCACGGACACGTTCACGTCGGCGCGCAGGTTGCCTTTCTCCATGTCGCCGTCGCAGGTGCCGAGGTAGCGCAGGATGGTGCGCAGCTTGGCGACATAGGCCTGCGCCTGCCGGGCGGAGCGGATGTCCGGCTTCGAGACGATCTCCATCAGCGCCACGCCCGCCCGATTGAGGTCGACGTAAGAGCGCTCCGGGTCCTGGTCGTGGATCAGCTTGCCCGCATCCTGTTCGAGGTGCAGGCGCTCGATGCCGACCGTGACCGTCTCGCCGTCAACGTCGATCTCGACCTGACCCTCTCCGACGATTGGGTGCTTGTATTGGCTGATCTGGTAGCCCTGCGGAAGATCGGGATAGAAGTAGTTCTTGCGATCGAAGACGCTCTTCAGATTGATCTTGGCATTGAGACCGAGACCGGTGCGGATGGCCTGATAGACGCATTCCTCGTTGATCACCGGCAACATGCCCGGCATGGCGGCATCGACGAGCGAGACATGGCTGTTGGGCGCCGCGCCGAACGCGGTCGAGGCGCCCGAGAAGATCTTGCTCTTCGTCAGGAGCTGGACGTGGATCTCCAGACCGATGACGGTTTCCCAATCCATGATCAGATTCCCACCGGCATCTTCTTGTGCCAGTCCGTGTGCTGCTGGAACC
>CAYWBX010000755.1:0-1982 GCA_964456015.1 uncultured Hyphomicrobiaceae bacterium
GAAGCTGCGCACCGTGTTCGATACTCCGCTGCTCCCGGCAATTGCCATCGGTCTTGCGCTGCGCGGTTTCGAGATCGAACTGCCAACCCTTGTCGCCCAGCCGATGCAGTTCCTCGGCAGCATCTTCACGCCGCTCGCGCTCTATACGCTCGGCGCCCAGGTCGCCACCACCCGCATCGGCCGCATCGAGTGGCGCCCGCAGCTTCTCGTTCTGCTGCTGAAATTCCTGGCGGCGCCCGCGCTCGCCTGGTGGATCTGCGCAACGATGGGGCTGCCGGCGGATCTGACTGGCGTCATCGTCGTTGCCTCGGCCACGCCGGTCGGCGTGCTGATCAGCGTGTTCGCGGCAGAGTACAAGACCGAGTATGATTTCATCTCGACGGCAATCGTCCTCTCGACCGCTCTGTCCCCTGCCTTCGTGACGGGCTGGATCGTGGTGACGCGCCTCTTTTGACGGCTGCCGGTACCCGGCGGCCGGCGAGCCGGTCCGTCGGGCAGCCGGACGATTGTGCGCTTGAAGTCCCCCCGACCCGCCGCTAGAACCCCGAGCGCTGCCGGCCGCAGCCGCGCGCGGCAGCACCCCCGCCGCCGCAACTGACGGATGCCCATGGCCAAGATCACGTTCATACAATCCGACGGCACGTCCCAGATCGTGGACGCCGAGGTGGGGCTGACGGTCATGGAGGCAGCCAAGAAGGCGCTCGTTCCAGGCATCGAAGCCGAGTGCGGAGGCGCCTGCGCCTGTGCGACCTGTCACGTCTACGTCGACGATGCCTGGATGGAGAAGGTCGGCAAGCCTTCTGAAATGGAAGAGGACATGCTCGATTTTGCCTTCGAGGTGAAGGAGCAGAGCCGGCTGTCCTGCCAGATCAAGGTGACCGAAGCTCTCGACGGCCTGATCGTCCGCGTTCCGGAAAAGCAGTTCTAGAGGGCGAAGCAGGGCGATGCGCTCGCCTTATCCGGCGGGAGCTCCGAGCGGTGGGTGCCGCAGCCCGCT
Organism: uncultured Hyphomicrobiaceae bacterium; assembly: GCA_964456015.1. Taxonomy (GTDB): domain Bacteria; phylum Pseudomonadota; class Alphaproteobacteria; order Rhizobiales; family Hyphomicrobiaceae. The sequence goes on from CAYWBX010000755.1 coordinate 998, forward strand.
TGCGCCTGCCAGGAGAGGCGGTAAGTAGGGGCGCGCAAGTCGCTTGGCGGGCGCCGGCTTTGGCCGCGAGGAAGGAGACCGGGTATGGCCGATAAGGACGAGGCCGCAGCGCCAATCGAAACCGATTGCGTCATCATCGGCGCAGGTCCCTGCGGGCTCTTCGCCGTGTTCGAGCTTGGTCTCCTCGATATCAAGGCGCATGTGGTCGACATTCTCGACCGACCGGGCGGCCAGTGCGCCGAGCTTTATCCCGAGAAGCCGATTTACGACATTCCGGCGCTGCCGGTCGTGACCGGGCAGGGACTGACCGATGCCCTGTTGGAGCAGATCAAGCCGTTCGGCGCGACGTTCCACTTCGGCGAGCGGGTCGACACGCTCGCGCGCCAGCCGGACGGCCGCTTCCGCCTCGGGACGGACGCCGGCAAAACATTCCTCGCCAAGGTGGTGGTGATCGCCGCCGGCGGCGGCTCCTTCACGCCCAAGCGCCCGCCGCTCGAAGGCATCGAAGCCTATGAAGGCAAGAGCGTGTTCTACGCGGTCCGCCGGATGGAGGACTTCCGCGGCAAGGATGTGCTCATCGTCGGCGGCGGCGACAGCGCGCTCGATTGGACGCTCAACCTGCAGCCCATCGCCCGCTCGCTGACGCTGATGCACCGCCGGGACGATTTCCGCGGCGCGCCGCACTCCGTCGAGCAGATGCGCCGGCTCGTTGCCGAGGGCAAGATGACATTGCTCATCGGCCAGCTCGGCGAGCTTCACGGCGAGAACGGCATCCTCGAAGCGGTCACCGTCAAGCTCAAGGACGGCAATCGGCGTCTGGCGGTCAATCGCCTGATGCCCTTCTTCGGCCTCACCATGAAGCTCGGGCCCGTCGCCGACTGGGGCCTCAATCTCGCCGAGAACCTCATTCCGGTGGACACCGAGAAGTTCGAGACCAGCGAGAAGGGCATCTTCGCCATCGGAGACATCAACACCTATCCCGGCA
>CAYWBX010000756.1:0-1955 GCA_964456015.1 uncultured Hyphomicrobiaceae bacterium
GGCAGGCAATCGAACGTGATCTCCACGAAGCGTTCCATGCGCGGGAGTCCCTTCAGGCAAGCGGCGCCGCCGGCAGAACGCGCGGCGGTTACGGATTGGTCACGGCCAGGCCGTCGGCCGGCGCGGCGGGTTTCGACTTCCAACTGATCGACAGCCAGCCCCCCTCGGTGGCCAGCGAATCGACGATCAAGGTCCCCAACTCGTCGAGCGGTTCCTTCATCTCGATGCCGGTCGGCTCAACCACGGCGGGCAACATCCGATTGAACTTGGCCCGCAGCGTGCTCACCAAGAGCGCCTGCCGCAGCCCGAGCCGCTGCCCGCTGCCCGGCTTGAACGACGGCGGCAGGAACTCAAAGTCGCCGACCCGCGTGGCCCGCAGGCCGCCCGGCGTCGCCTCCAGGCGATAGCGGACCGTGACGTTCATCCCCTCGTCAAAGCGGCGATCATTGACGATGTATTGTTCGCCGCGGATCGTGGCGGTCACCGTGTTGTCGGCGATCCGCAACGTCACGGGGTCCCGGGCCGCGAACTTGATCTGCAGCGCGCCTTCTTCCTGCAACCGCTCGGGAATCGAGCCCAACAGGTCGAGGGCCAATTCCTGCAACTCGGCCTTGTTGATCGTCCTGCCCCCCAGGGCCTCCTGCGCGGCGTTGTTCACCAGCGATTCGTGGAACGCGACCCGCATCAGCCCGCTGCCCGAAGGCGGAGGCGGCGGCACCGGCGCGGCCAGCCGGCCCGGCGTCTCCTCCGTGGCCCGCAGGGTCAGGTGCTCGCCCGTGGTGGCAAACCGCAAGTCCCGCGGGTACAAGCCCCGCCGCAGCAACGGATAGCGGAACTTCTCACGGAACTGGCGATTGGTCGTCACCAGCGCGGCTTGCAACTCCTCGTCCACCCGCTCCGCGACCCGCCGCGCCGCCAGGCACTCGGCAATCTGGTCGGCACACGGCTTCTGCTCCGGCACTTTCCGCGAGGCGATCCGGCACACCAGCCGTCGGAAGCAAGGATTCCGCGGTGTCGCGCCGATCCCGGTCACCGTGGACCGGGTGTCGGCCGTGGCGCTGGTCGGTTCGGCCTCCAGGCCCAACGGGTCGAGGAAAATCCGCGTCTTGCCCAGCAGCCGGGTTCTTGCCCGGGCGAAAATCCGCGCGGGCCCATTGGCCCCCACGGTTTGCGACTGGTTCTCCGCGTCGAACTCGGCCAGCAACTCGGCCCGCTCTTCATTCTCGACCAGCCGCACGCGGACTGTGCCAAGCGTGTGGCCCTGGCCGCTGACGCGGGTGCCCATGATCGTTTCACGGATCGGAGCGTCGTCGTCGATCTCGCGACCGACGCCGGCGTTGACCATTTCGGTCGAGATGAAAAACAGCAAGTTGGGCCGCGAGAACTCCGCGCGGAGCGCCGCGACCAGCGAGGGGGCCTGCTCGTGCGCCTCGAGCCAACTCAGCGCCGCGCCAATCCGTTCGGCCTCCTCGAGCGTGGGCCCGCTCGGTCCCACGCCGGCGACCGTGGCCTCGAGCAACTCCAAATGCAACGGGAACTCCAAGGGTGCCGGCGCGTCGGTCGCCGCGCGGCGAAGCTGCAGCAACCGCTCCAAGGCCCGGGCCACCCGCTGGAACGGATCGCGCTCGAGGCCCTCGACCCCCGATCGGTACCGGGCCAACAAGTCGGCCAGCGCGGCGACGTTCTCCTGACCGGGACGCGCCAACTCGCGGCCAAGACTGGTCCAGTCGAGTCGCGGTCGCCAGTCGGTCTCGTCGTCGGCGTGCTTCGTCAGCCAGGCGTCGAGGGCCTCGGCCGCGGCCGCTAATTCGGCCTGCGCGGCCGACAGGGTCTCGGCGTCGATCGGCACGTAGGCGGACTTCGCGCGGCGGATCTCCATCACCAGCGGCGAGGCCTCCGTGGCCGGTTGGGCCGCACCGGCCAACGCGGGCTGCGGAGTGGCCGCCAAGCCCGCC
>CAYWBX010000757.1:0-1954 GCA_964456015.1 uncultured Hyphomicrobiaceae bacterium
CAGGTTTCCCCGTCAGGAGAGCGCAACATGCCGCAGACCTCGCAGAGCACGGGTGCGTTCGTCCATCGGATCAGGCCGACGTGGGGCGAGACGGATACCGCCCGCATCGTCTACACGGCGCGCTATCCCGACTACGGCCTGCGCGCCATCGACGCCTGGTTCCTGGAACGGGTCGGCGCCGATTTCTACCGCATGAACACGGAATGGGGCATCGGCACGCCGTTCGTGCGCCTCGAGTGCGATTTCCGCGCGCCGCTGACCCCGCGCGACCTCGTCGAGATCGAGGTGGCGGTGGAGCGCGTCAGCGAGCGCTCGCTGACGTTCTGCGTGCGTGGCCGTATCACCGGCTCGGGGCTCCTCGCCTTCGAGGGCCGATTCGTCTGCGTCTGCGTCAATGTCGGCGACCAGCCGCGCCAGGATGCCAAATCGATCCCGCTCGATCCGCGCATCAGGCGGGCGGCCGAAGCCGACCGCGCGCGGCGGGGGCGGCCATAGGCGCACGGCGTTCGATGCGCGGGTCAGGGCCGTTGCAATCCTGCCGGATCGGACAGGCGTCCTGTCGGGTACCGCCGACGGTCTCGCCAGCCTGTGGAATGCCGGCCGCGTCTGCAGGCCTATCCCGAGATCGCCGGCGGCAGGCCGGATTCAATTGCACTCGGAAAAGCCGCAGGACGTGCATACCCAGCATCCCTCATGGCGCACGAGCGAGCGGGCGCCGCAGCGCTGGCAGGAGCGCGCCGGCCGGGAGGCGAGGATCGCCTCGGGCGCTCGTCCGCTCGCACGGCCGGTCTCGCCGCCGCTCCGTTCGCCCGCAGCCTGGCGGGCCTCGATCAGGCGGGCCTCCGGCCGCTTCTGCCCGGCCGCCTCGCCCTCGCGGCGCAGAAAGCCGATGGCGACGAGGTGACGCTCGATAATGTCGCCGATGGCCGCCAGAAGGCTCGGCACGTAGTGCCCTTCCATCCAGCGGCCACCGCGCGGGTCGAACACCGCCTTCAACTCCTCGACGACAAACGTCACGTCGCCGCCGCGGCGGAACACGGCGCTGATCATGCGCGTCAGCGCGACCGTCCAGGCGTAGTGCTCGAGGTTCTTGGAATTGATGAAGATCTCAAACGGCCGCCGGCGTCCGTCGCGGACCATGTCGTTGATGGTCACGTACATGGCGTGGTCGCTGTCGGGCCAGCGCAGCTTGTAGGTCGCTCCCTCGAGCACGGTGTCGCGCTGCAAGGGCTCGGCCATGTAGACGATCTCGCCCGACAGCACGCCGGGCGCGGCGGGTGCCGCTTGAGTAGCGCGCGCGGAAGCCGGATCTCCCGTCGCGCCGCGCGCCGCGATCTCGTTGCCTTTCGGCGGCCTTGCCGAGGCGGGCGCGGACGGCTGGCCGCCGGCGGCAGCCGTCGTCGTTGCCGGCAGAGTGGCAAGCACGGATCCGGTGACGGGGTTGGGCCGGAAGGTGGTGCAGCCCTTGAGGCCGAGCGCGTAGGCGTCGAGGTAGACCTGCTCGAAGGCCTCGAAGGTCATCTCCTCGGGACAGTTGATGGTCTTGGAAATGGAGCTGTCGACATGCGCTTGGACTGCGGCCTGCATCTCCAGATGCGCGCGCGGGCGGATTGCCGCCGCCGTCACGAACGCATCCGTCAACGGCGCGTCGGCACCCTTCAACGTCCGGTAGAGCGCGTGGGCATAGTCTTCCACCACATCCTCCTCAACGCCTTCGGCGCCAAGCACGCGGCGACGGTAGCGGAAGTCGAACACGGGCTCGATGCCGCTAGAGACGTTGCCGGCCAGCAGCGAGATGGTTCCGGTCGGCGCGATCGAGGTCAGAAGCCCGTTTCTGAGGCCCTTCGCCGCAATCTCGCGGCGCACGTCCGCTTCCAGCCGGGCGATGCCCGGCCGTGCCAGCAGCTTGTCTGTGTCGCAAAGGGGAAATGCACCCTTCTCCGCGGCGAGATCG
>CAYWBX010000758.1:0-1947 GCA_964456015.1 uncultured Hyphomicrobiaceae bacterium
CGCCCGAGCCGCTCGCCCTGCTCCCCATCCGCAGCGGCCGTGAGGTGCCGCGCCGCGCCGCCTCAGCGCGAGGACTCGCTCAAAACGGGTTCCAAGTCGGCCGTGCCGTAAAGCGGATGTATCCGATGCTCGCGCCAAGGCGCAGCCCCACCCCGGACCTGATCGGCGCCATCACGACGCGGCCATCGGTCAGCACCGTCAACCCCACCCCTCCGACAAGATAGGCCGAACCGTCGACACCCGTGAATCCTGCGAAGACATCGATCGGATCCCGCAGGTTATAGACGAGGAAGAGGACCTTCGAGCCCGATGCACCGAAGTCGTAGCCAATCGAGGGTCCATGCCAGTAGACGTCGCGCGAGCCACCGGCGCGCAGGTAGAGAGTGCCTCTGCCGTAACGCAAGCCGGCAAAGAAGGCGCCTCCGGCCTCATCGCCGAGGACATAGCCGGCGGGCCGGCCCAGCCGGCGGAACGCGTGTTCGATGACGCTGGCGAGGCCGGTGGAGATCGTACCGAAAAAGCCGCGGGAGACCTCGCGGATCTCCTCAATCGTGTAGCCATCGGCATCCCCGCCCGTCGGCATCTCGGGCATGGTCGCGCGCGGCGGTGCGACCCCCGCCGCCGGCCGCCGTTCGGCCGATGCCGAGGCGCCTTCGCCCGCCGTGGTGGTGCTCCAGCCACTGACCGGGGCTCTCTGTCCTGCTGTCTTGGCCTCGGATGGCGGCGTGCCGTCGCGCGGTCCTGCCGCCGTCGGCGGCCGTGCGCCCGGCGCCGCGGGCGCTGCCTCGCGCGGCGCCGGCGATGGCGATGGCGATGGCGGCGACCCCTTGGCTGACGGTTGCGGCGGCGGTTGCGGTACCGCGGACAACGCCTCGAGGCGAGCCAGCGAGTGCTGCAGTTTCACCCGAACCGTGGCCTGCAGCTCGAGCGCCGTCGTCTCCAGCTCGGCGAGCCGCGCGCAGTCGGGCCGCACGGCCCCCTCCTCGCTCAGCCGATCGAGACGCGCCAGAAGCTCGGTTGCGGTCCGGTCGTAGGACTCGGTCTCCGAGTCGCTCAGCAGCGCCGCCGATCTCTCCGCCGTCTCCTCCTCGCTCCATCCCCGCGCCTCGCGCAGACGCTTGATGCCCGCCTCGAACCGCTGGCGGCCTTCCGCATTGATCCGGCGCAGCGCGGCGCCGGTGTCGTCGATGACCTTGCGAAACTGCGCAGGGGTGCAGGTCTCAGCGGCCGCTCCCGGCGACAGGGCCGATAAAAGAACGGCGGCGGCAAAGGTCAGGCGAACCCGCATCGGACGCTTCCTTTCGTTCGACTTGGCCATCACGTTGGCGGTGCATATGGCCCTGTCAACCCTTGCCGCGGCGGCCGGGCGAGGACCCTCGGGATGGCGCGGGATGACCGCCGACGACAACCCACAACCGGCGGGTTCTCGAATCTTCACGCGAGCGAAAGCCCCCCGTCGACGGCAATGGCCTGGCCGGTGATGTGGCGGGCGGACGGCGACAGCAGAAAGGCGATGAGCGCCGCGACATCGGCGGGCTCGGCGATGCGGCCAAGGGGGGTCGCGGCTGCCGCCGCGCGCCAGGCGTCCGGGTTGAGGGCGGAGTGTCCACCGTCCTTGCGCGTGTAGCCCGGAACCACGGCGTTGACGGTGACGCCTGCCGGTGCAAGCTCCGCGGCAAGCGCCCGCATCATCGCCTCGCCCGCCGATTTCGCGGCGGCCGAGGCGGCGAAGATCGCACCCGGAACGAAGCGGTGCGCGACAAAAGAGGACACGAAGACAACGCGCCCAGCCTTCGAACGCGCAAGATGTGGCGCGCCCGCGCGCGCCAGATCGAGAAACGCGCCTGCCATGATCGCCAGCGAACGCTCGAGGTCGGCGCGCGAGAGCTCGGTCAGCGGCCGTCTATCGGCGAATCCGGCGTTCGAGACGATCTGGTCGAGCCGCCC
>CAYWBX010000759.1:0-1947 GCA_964456015.1 uncultured Hyphomicrobiaceae bacterium
GTGGAGAAATCTCGCCGCGCACGAGATCGGCAGCAAGTCGCGGTCCAGCGATATCGTCACCGTGGCGGACCACGAAGCGGAGAGCGTTCTGACGACGAGGCTTGCCGCGTTGCTTCCGGGCTCGCGCGTCGTCGGCGAGGAGGCGGTGGCGGCGAACCCGACCGTGCTCGAGGCGCTGTCGGGGGAGGGGGTCGTTTGGGTTATCGATCCCATTGACGGCACGCGCAAATTTGCCGCCGGTAGTCCGGACTTCGATGTCCTCGTCGCGCTTCTTGTTGATGGGGCCGGCGTAGCGGGATGGATTCATGCTCCTGCGGAAAACAGAATGATCATGGGCGAGGCCGGCGCCGGTGTCGTGCTTCGCGACGCAGCCGGTGAACTGAGGCCGGTCCGGCGACAACCATCCCGCCGACTGGCAGACCTCAAGGGCATCGTGTCGCCGGGCGGCTTCAGCAGCCGGGGCTATCGAAGCCCGGAGGAGGTTCGGGGAAGGTTTGCCGGGTTCACCCGGCATCTGTGCGCCGGGCACAATTATGCGCGCCTCCTGACGGGCGAAAGCGACTTTCTCGTCAACTTCTCGACGCTGCCGTGGGACCATTTGGCCGGGCTGACGCTTGCAGCTGAGGCGGGGTTTTACGCAGCCCGCCATGACGGAAAGCCCTTCGATCCGCGCGATCCAACGGGCGGATTGATCGTCGCACCGGGAGCCGCCGCCTGGCATGAAATTCGGGCGCTTTTGCTGCGTCCGGCCTGAGGTGGCAGCGGATGTGAGATGTCGGTGGCAAGATGAAGCAGACCGCGAGGGCGCTACGATGACCGCGATCGACACGGAGCGGGTTGGCGCCATCATGCGCCGAGTTGCCGAGCTTGAAGCCATGCCGCGCTGGCGCAACCTCCATGCCGGCGAAATCATTGACAAGGACGGCTCTGGCGATCTCGTCACGGTTGCGGACAAAGCCGTCGAGGCTGCGCTTTCGGCGGAGCTTGCGGAGCTGCTGCCCGGCAGCAGCGTCGTGGGCGAAGAGGCTGTCCACGCCAATCCGCGCCTGATCGAGCGGTTGCGCGAGCCGGGACCTGCATGGGTCATCGACCCGATCGATGGCACCCATGCGTTTGCGAGCGGCCAGCCCGAGTTCGCCGTGATGGTGGCCCTCGTGGCCGACGGGCTGACGCAGGCTGGCTGGATTCTGACGCCCGCGAACGGCGAGTTGATTTTCTGCAGACGGGGAGACGGCGTCTGGCGAAGCGCGAACGGTGCGCCCGTCCGGCTCTCGCGGCCCACGCCGCCCCAAGTTCCGGCGGACATGCGCGGCATAACGGGACGCCGAAACATGCCGCCGGATCGGTTGCGACGGTTCGCTGAGGCGAAACGGAAGTTCCGCTCTCTCGAGGTCGCATCCTGTGCCGGTCTGGAATACGCAAAGCTTGCACGCGGGGAGGCCGACTTCGCCCTTTTCAGCAAGTCCGAGCCGTGGGACCACTTGCCTGGTCTCGTCATTTTGGCCGAGCTCGGTTTCCATTGTGCCCGCCATGACGGGTCGCCCTATACGCCAGGAGACAATTCGGGCGGACTGCTCATCGCGCCTGACCGTGAGAGCTGGAGAAGACTATTCGCGATGCTGCTCGCGGATGGCTGAGCAAGCTCACCGCCGCCGGCGCTGAGCCTCTGCGATCAGGCGATAGCTCTTGACCCGGGCGGCTTCATCGAAGGTCCACGTGACGATCGCCATCTCGTCGACCGCCAAGCGCGACGCCAGTTCATCGATCCGATCCACAACCGTCTCGGCATCGCCTACGAAAGCCTTCTTGCGATGCGCCTCCATGCGCGCGCGCTCCGCGTCCGAATAGGAATGGGCGGCGGCCGCGTCGGGGGACTCGATTGGTGCGAATATTCCACGGTCACGCAGCAGGCGGAAACGTGCGCGCGACTGGAAGTGGTAGTTGGCC
>CAYWBX010000760.1:0-1941 GCA_964456015.1 uncultured Hyphomicrobiaceae bacterium
CGGCTATCGAAGCTCGACGCCGCCGGGCGCCTGGTCGATGGCGACAAGCCGACCAAGGAAGCGTTTCTGCACACCTCCATGTACCGCGAGCGTCCGACCGCCGGGGCGGTCGTGCATCTTCATTCGACGCATTCGGTCGCCGTCTCCTGCCTCGACGGCATCGACCCGGCCTCGTGCCTGCCGCCGATCACCGCCTACTTCGTGATGCGCGTCGGCACGCTGCCGCTCGTGCCCTACTTTCCGCCGGGCGACGAGGCGCTCGCCGGGGCGGTGGCAAGGCTCGCGGGGAAACATCATGCCGTGCTGCTCGCCAACCACGGCCCCGTCGTCGCCGGGACGACGCTCTCGGCGGCACAGGACGCGATCGAGGAGCTCGAGGAGACGGCCCGCCTCTTCCTCATGCTCCGGCACGAGAAGGTGCGGGCCCTGACGCCGCAGCAGGTGGCGGAGCTGCGGCGGAGGTTCTGAGCGCAGATCTCGAGGAGATCCCGGCCCGTCGAACTTCTTCGGACTTCGCTCATCCCGAGTGATGAGCCTTTTGCGAAATGCGATCGCGCCCCTCGCGGCCAAGAGATGCGACTGAGGGGCGCGCGGTTGCCCGGGCGCGCCGCGGCGGTGTGGCCCGTCGTCGGCGGAGGTGCGCGGCAGTGCTCATGATCGCCGCAAGTTCGGCCGGTGTCGCGTCTTCCACGCACTGGCGGAGCGCTCCTGAGGGCGCGCAGGCTGCAGGCTACAGAAAGTTGTACGGGTCGATGTCGACGGTGAGCCGGACGTCGCCTCTGGCGTCGGGAAGGCGCGCAAGCCACTCCCGGATGTAGGCCTGGATGTCCTGCTCGCGCGGCGCCTTGACGAGAAGCCGCCAGCGATGGCGGCCGCGGATCACGGCAATCGGCGCCTCGGCGGGTCCCAGCACTTCGATCCGCTTCGCCTGCGGCGCCCGGCGCGCCACTTCGCGGGCGAAAGCTTCCGCGAGGTCCTTCTCGCGAGCGGAGACGATGAGCGCAGCGAGCCGGCCGAAGGGCGGCAGAGTTGCAAGCTGGCGGGTCCTGATCTCGGCTTCCAGGAACGCCTCCCGATCGCCGGTGAGGATCGCCTGCATGACGGGGTGATCGGGCAGATGCGTCTGGACGAAGCCGCGGCCGCGCGCGAAGGAGCGGCCGGCGCGGCCGGTCACCTGATGCAGGAGCTGGAACGTGCGCTCGCCGGCGCGCGGGTCAGCGCCCTGCGCGAGGCCGAGGTCGCCGTCGACGATGCCAACGGTCGCGAGGTTCGGAAAATGATGGCCCTTGGCGACGATCTGCGTGCCGATGATGACGTCGGCCTCTCCTGCCTCGATCTTGCCGATGAGCTCGCGCATCTCAACCAGGCTAGGCACCAGGTCGGACGAGAGCATCACCATGCGGGCTTGCGGAAATCGCTCGGCGACCTCTTCGGCGATGCGCTCGATGCCGGGTCCGCAGGCGACGAGCGTTCCCGCCTCCCCGCATTTCGGGCACTTCTCGGGCAAGGGCAGCGAGAAGCCGCAATGGTGACAGTTGAGCCGGTTGCGGAAGCGGTGTTCGACGAGCCAGGCGGTGCACTGCGGACAATCGAGGCGATGACCGCAGGACCGGCAGAGCGTCAATGGCGCATAGCCGCGCCGGTTGAGAAACAGCAGCGTCTGCTGCCCGGCGGCGAGCGTCTCGGTGACTGCGGCAACGAGCGGTGGGCTCAGCCACTTGCCGCGCTCGGGCGGCGTCTTGCGCAAGTCGATCGGCGTCACGTCGGGCAGCTCGACGCCGGAGAACCGTCCCGGCAGAACCAGATGACGGTAGCGTCCGGTGCGCGCATTGACGTGACTCTCGACGGACGGCGTGGCGGAGGCAAGCACGACGGCGGCGCCCGTAAGATGCGCGCGCACCACCGCCATGTCGCGGCCCTGGTAGTGGACACGATCCTCCT